>JAFSTD010000093.1 GCA_017450655.1 Bacteroidales bacterium
CTCGACATACAAAGGGACGAGAGCGAGATTCTCCGGATGATAAAGTTTCAACTCATTCTGGAAATGACGCAGACCGCTGCTGATAAAAGCACAAGACCCGCAGATCCATGCGCCCAGGACGTTTATGGTGAAAGGAAATGAATGGTGAAGAGGCAGTGTGAGCACTGAAGGGCCGGTAAACCATACGATCTGTACCGCATTGATGACATTTCTCGCGATATTGCGTTGAGTGAGCATGACACCTTTTGGCTCACCGGTGGTTCCGGAAGTGAAAAGAATGGTACAAACTGAGTCCGGATTGGGTTCATATGGAGGCACGGGAGCATCAGGCCCGCTCAATACATCGGAGAACGAGTCCATTGAAACCACATTGCCTGCTTTGCCGGAAGAACTTAGTCCCGACACAAATTCATCGAATGAAGAGGAATACACCAGGACTTGAGCCTCGCTCCTGGAAATGAGTTTCTCGAGGGTGGATGTATCCAAATCCCGGTCCAAAGGTATTATGACGCGCCCTGTGAGGATGGTGGCAAAATATGTGATGATCCAGAAATAGCTGTTTTCTCCCAGCAGCGCCACGTTTCCCTTCTCGGGACAAACCTTGTCAAGGAAGGCTCCCAGTTTCCAGATATCCCGCCATGCCTGACCGTAGGTCACGGTAATGACTTCTCTGCCTTTTTTGTAACGGAAGATGGGAACATCTGGTGTTTTCCCGACCCGAACTTCAAGAATTCCACGGATATCGGAAATATCCGTGTCTTTATAGAGCTTGCGAGCATTCAACATCCTTCAGTATGTGAACCGTATTTTCAATACCTTTTGTAATTCACAAATTTAACGATTTATAGTGAAATCCTCATTAAAAAGAGTTATTTTTAAGGTATGAATTATTCGCGTTCCGTCAGTTTTATCATCATAGCCCTGATTTACGTAGCGGCAACGCTGCTCGGGCTGATTTGTTTCAAATTGCTTTTCGGAGTATATCCTCTCCTCCCGTCACTGCTGATTGCAGACGTAGCGGCCACCACTTTCGTGTGGCTGTTCGGGCTTCTTTTCAGAAACGTGTCGGTGTACGATCCTTACTGGAGTGTGGTTCCTCCGATAGTGTTTACGGCATTCGCCCTTTATGAAGGGACATTCACCCTTCCGACGGTGCTGCTCCTGCTCGCAGTATGGTACTGGGGTATCAGGCTTACCGCCAACTGGGCCGTCACTTTCAAGGGGCTGGACCATGAAGACTGGAGATATACACGCTACCGTGACAGTCTGTCCCCGTTCTTATTTCACATCACCAATTATTTCGGACTGAACATGATGCCTACGCTGGTCGTGTTTATGGTAATGATTCCGGGGCTCGGAGTGATCGGGAGCGACGCTTCCGCCAACTTCTGGACATGGCTGGGTTTTGCGATGTGCGTCTCTTCCGCTACGATTCAGCTGGTGGCAGATACCGAAATCCACCGTTTCCGTGACAACCATCCCGGAGTGCCTTGCAACGTCGGGCTGTGGAAGCATGGCCGGCATCCGAATTATTTCGGAGAGATCCAGATGTGGTGGGGCGTATGGGTGATGTACGTATCGCTGGCGGGATTCTCCGCTCATCCGTGGTACGTATCGGGAGCCGTGATCAATACCGCGATGTTCCTGTTTATAAGCATACCTATGATGGAGCGCCGACAATTGGCAAACAAGCCTGAATACGCTGAGTATAAGGCTCATACAAGATTATTGATTTAATTCTCTATACTATGGAATCAAGAGTAAAACAGGCGGTGGAGCTGGATTTGTCAGGGCAGTGCAACTGCGCTCAAGCCATCGTCTGCACTTATTGCGACAAGGCGGGGATTGACCGCGAAACAGCTTACAATATGGCCTGCGCTTTCGGCTCGGGACTGGGGACGGGAGAAGGTACCTGCGGATCTCTGGTGGGCGCCGGAATTATCATAGGGCTCGTGTCCAAGGACAGGGCTGCCGCAAGACCGCTTATCAGGAAGATTATGAATGAGTTCCAGGCACGCAACGGGGCCACCCAGTGCAAGCTTCTCAAGGGCGTCGGTACAGGAAAGCCTCTCTGCCCTTGCGATAAATGCATAGCCACTTCGGCCGAGCTGCTGGAAGAAGTTTTGGACAAAGAGTTTTAAAATGAGAAGAAACTGGATAGACAATCTGAGATGGGTGACGGTACTGTCGGTACTGCTTTACCACGTTTTCTATTTTTTCAATAACAAAGGGGTATTCGGAGGAATCGGAGGCTTCGGAGGCGGACCTCAGTATCAGGATGCGATAATGTACATTCTCTACCCGTGGTTCATGCCGCTGCTCTTCATTCTGGCAGGAGCCAGCTCCGCATATGCTCTGGAGAATCACCCCGGCAAAGAGTGGTTCAAAGCCCGCACTCGTAAGCTGCTGGTACCTTCGACCATAGGTCTATTAGTTTTCCAGTGGATGACAGGCTATTTCAACTCGCAAATTGCCGCATACGCGCAGGGCGGGGCTGTAGAAAGCATTCCGGGCGTAGCCCGTTACTTTATCTGGGCCGTGAGCGGTACCGGTCCGCTGTGGTTCATCCAGAATCTGTGGCTATTCTCACTCATATTGCTGATTATTCGAGGGATCGACAAGAAAGACAGTCTCCGCAGTCTTTGCGGAAAGGCGAGTCTGCCTGTGGTCATTCTCCTCGGGGTTCTGTTCTGGCTGGGCGAACAGACGCTTATTCAGAACCCTCGTCCCGAAACTGCCGACGGGCTTCTGAACCTCTACAAACCGATATTCTACCTGATAACTTTCTTGCTGGGGTATTTCGTGTTCTCTCACGACTCCGTGCAGGAGTCTCTTCGCAAGGCGTGGATTCCGCTTATGGCCTGCGCCGCTGTGTCAGGAGCGCTGCTTGTGATTACCACTTTCGGGCAGGACAATACTTCTCCTCAGTATCTCGGGAGTCCGCTTTGCTGCCTCTACGGGTGGATGATGTGCCTGGCGCTTATGGGCTGGTTCAAGGCTTGCTTTGACAGGACCGGCGCTTTTGCAGGGTACATGACCCGTTCGAGCTTCGGTATCTATGTGGTGCATTATCTGGTGATTGCGAGCCTGGGATATATGATGAAAGTTCACACCAACCTGCCTCCGGTGGCGATGTACGTGATTCTGACGGTAGCGGTGTTTACTTTGTCGCCGCTAATCTACGAGGTGATCCGCAGGATTCCTTTCGTGAGGTGGTGCGTGCTGGGGGAGAAGAAGTAGAGAAAGGATTATGCTCGCTTCGCTGCGCATTCCCCTCCCGCCTGCGGCGGGCATGCAAATAAAAAGCAAAACAGCGCAATCGAATAAATTCGTTGCGCTGCTTGCTTTTCATTTGCGGAGAGAAAGGGATTCGAACCCCTGAACCCTTTCAGGTCAACGGTTTTCAAGACCGCCGCATTCGACCACTCTGCCATCTCTCCGATTATAAGAACGTTTCGCCCGTAAAGGGACAGCAAAGGTAATAATTTTTTTATATTTGGAAAAAAATTGAAATAAATATGTCAACTATTCTTTGGGATGATATCACGTTCGGGCCGATTCACAGTAGAAGAGTCGGTACTTCGCTGGGTATCAATTTGATGCCGGCCAACGGCAAAATCTGTTCTTTCGACTGCGTGTACTGTGAGTGCGGATGGAACAAGGACGGCAGGAAGAATCTGGTGATTCCTTCATACGCGCAAGTGGCCGCCGCTCTGGAGAAAAAATTCAAAGAGGTGCACGGGCATGGTATCAAGGTGGATTCCATATCGTTTACGGGCAACGGCGAGCCTACCCTTCATCCCGATTTTCCGAAGATCATTGACTGCACTATCGCACTGAGGGACAAGCACTTGCATGGAGCGGAAATCAGCGTCTTTTCCAATGCTACCAGAATCGGGGATGCCGCCGTGCGCGAAGCTCTGATGAAGGTGGAGAATCCCATTCTCAAACTGGACGCTGCTTTTAACGATCTGGCCAAGCGTATCAATCAGCCTCAGGGGCCTTACGACGTGGCTGAAATCGTGGAGAATATGAAGCTGTTCGACGGGAACTTCATTATGCAGACTATGTTCCTCAAGGGTGTCGTTCCTGCCGGCTCCGTGGACAATACCACCGCCGAGAATGCGGAAGCGTGGAGAGAAATCGTCCTCGCTCTCCGTCCGCGGAAGGTAATGGCTTACAGCTTCGAGAGGGAGACGCCGTCTCCGGGACTTGTAAAGGCCACTGTGGAGGAAATGACAGCTATCGCCGCCCCTCTTATGGAGCAGGGTATTGACGTACAGATCAACGCCTGAGCGTCAATCTATTTCATCTCTTTTCCGAAAAACTTCCAATTGAAGATGAGCAGGTAGAATGCTCCTACCACGATGCATGAATCCGCGAAATTGAACACTGCGTCAAAGAAGCGGAACGGTCTGCCTCCCCATATCGGCAGCCAGTCCGGAAGCGTGATATCTATCAGAGGAAAATAGAACATATCCACCACTTTTCCGAAGAACATCGGGGCGTAACCTCCTTCAGGAGGGAACATTACGGCCACCTGGGTAAATGAGCTTTCGCTGAATATAATGCCGTAGAACAGTGAATCGATGATGTTGCCGAAGGCTCCGCAGACTATTGCGGCAAGGCCGATGAGCACCCCGACCGGGGTATCGTCTCTTTTGAGAAGCTTTCTGATATAGAAAATAATGGCGATGCCGAGGGCAATGCGGATGACCGTTAAAAAGAATTTGCCGATATTACCTCCGATACTCATTCCGAAGGCCATACCGACATTCTCTACAAAATAGAGTTGGAACCAATCACCGATGACTCCGATGCTTTCGCCGATAGTCATATTGGTCTTGACCAAGATTTTTATCGTCTGGTCGATAATCAACAACAAGACGACAAAAAGAGTGATCTTAGTTCCTCTTCCTATCTTCATTATCTATTTGTTGATGCGTTCTTTTGCCTCAACGCTAAGGGTAGCGTGCGGAACAAGTTTCAGACGTTCCTTAGGGATGAGCTTACCGGTCTCACGGCAAATGCCGTAGGTCTTGTTCTCAATCCTGATGAGCGCAGCTTCAAGATTTTGGATAAACTTGTACTGACGTGCAGCAAGCTGTCCGACTTCCTCCTTGGAAAGTGCGGAAGCACCTTCTTCCATCACCTTGAATGTAGGAGAAGTATCCTCAGTGTCGTTGCTTGAAGTGTGGTTTACGACCCCTTTCAGGACGTCGTACTCCTTCTTGGCCTGCTCCAGTTTCTCCAGAATCAAGGCTTTGAATTCCTGAAGTTCCTCATCGCTATACCTTACCTTCTCAGGCTTAGCAGCAGCTTTTGTTTTAGTTGCCATAGCTTATACTTTTGGGATGTAAAAATACTAATTATTTTTTACTTACACTAATTTCAATTTCGCCCTCGTCCCATTCTACTTTAGTGCCTCCGAAATTGCTTCCGAAGTCGAGTGAAACACCCAGAGTCTGCTCGCAGACATAGTCCCTGTACTTGGAGAGACTGTCCACCACCTCAGGCTTATTCTCTATCATAATCGCCACTCTGTCAGTCACTTCAAATCCACTGTCCTTGCGAAGATTCTGGATTCTGTTGATCAGTTCGCGGGCTACTCCCTCGCGTCTCAGGTCGTCGGTTACAGTGACGTCGAGAGCCACGGTAAGTCTCCCTTCCGAAGCCACGAGCCAGCCCGGCATATCCTCAGAATGGATCTCGTAATCCTCTTTTGCGAGAACCACGTCGCCTGACGGAAGTTGCAGCGTATAGTCACCCTCCGAGCGGTCGATTGCGGCTATCGTTGATTGGTCCATAGCTGCAAACGCCGCAGCAATCTCCTTCATCTGTTTGCCGTATTTCTTACCCAGAGTCTTGAAATTAGGTTTGATCTTCTTTGTAATCAGTCCTGTGTCATCCGTTACGAATTCCACCTCTTTCACGTTCACTTCGCCGAGCACCAGATTCTCCACTTTCTCGAACTGCTCCTGCAAGGTCTTGTCAACTACCGGGACAAGCATCTTTGCAAGCGGCTGACGCACCTTGATGTTCACTTTCCTGCGGAGGGCGAGCACCATCGAAGTGCACTGCTGAGCGAGCTCCATCTGAGCCTCGAGATCCTTGTCGATCTTGCTCTCGTCGCAAGCAGGCATCAGCTCGTAATGTACGCTCTCAGCATCCGGGACAAGGTCACAGTAGAGTCTGTCCATATAGAACGGAGCTATAGGCGCGGCAAGCACTGCCACAACTTTGAGGGCATCGTAAAGTGTCTGATATGCAGCCTGTTTGTCTGCTGTCAGTCCGCCGCCCCAGAAGCGCTTTCTGTTCAGACGCACGTACCAGTTGCTCAGGTTGTCGCACACGAAATACTGGATCAGACGGCCGGCTGTCGTGAGGTCATAGTCCTCGTAAGCTGCAATCACGTCCTTGATCAGAGAATTCTGAAGCGAAATCAGCCATTTGTCAATCGGCAGAAGCGCCTTAGCGTCCACTTTTACGCCCGGTTTGAAGCCGTCCACGTTAGCGTAGAGGGCGAAGAATGAATATGTATTGTACAGTGTTCCGAAGAATTTGCGGCGAACCTCGTCAACTCCGCTCGCGTCGAAACGGAGGTTGTCCCAAGGCTGCGCATTCGTGAGCATATACCATCTCAGAGAATCCGCTCCGAAATCGTCGAGAGCCTTGAAAGGATCCACGGCATTGCCGAGACGCTTGCTCATCTTGTTGCCGTCTTTGTCAAGCACCAGACCGTTGGAAATAACGCGCTTGAACGAGCATTTGTCGCTCACCATGGTGCTGATTGCATGGAGGGTGAAGAACCATCCGCGGGTCTGGTCCACACCTTCTGCGATGAAGTCCGCTGTCTGTCCGAAGCAAGGTTTACCAAGGTTCTGGAGACCTTCCTGAGCGTAAGGCATTGAACCTGAATCGAACCATACGTCAATCAGGTCAGTCTCACGGGTCATCTTCTTGCCACTGTCGGACACTAAGTAGAAATCATCCACGTAAGGGCGGTGGATGTCAATCTTCTCGTAATTCTCCTTGGAGAAATCGCCCGGAACGAATCCTTTGTCGCGGAGAGGATTGCTCTTCATTACTCCGGCTGCAACGGCCTTGTCGAGCTCGTTGTAAAGCTCCTCGATTGAACCGATGCACTTCTCTTCTTTGCTGTCCTCGGTTCTCCAGATAGGAAGCGGTGTGCCCCAATATCTGCTTCGGCTCAGGTTCCAGTCCTGAAGATTCTCAAGCCACTTGCCGAAACGGCCGGTACCGGTTGACTCAGGCTTCCACATAATGGTCTTGTTGAGCTCTATCATCCTGTCTCTTACCGCAGTGGATTTGATGAACCATGAATCCAGCGGATAGTAGAGGACCGGCTTGTCGGTACGCCAGCAGTGCGGATAATTGTGGGTATGTTTCTCTATCTTGAAAGCGATTCCTCTCTGTTTGAGGTCAACGCAAAGGTCTATGTCAAGTGTAGGGTCGTCGGGGCCGAGAGTCGGATCGTAAGCATTCTTTACGAAACGGCCTGCGAACTGTCCGTAACGCTCCTTGTCAATATTCTCTTTTACAAAATCAGGGTCAAGGTCTTCAAGTCTGAAGAACTTTCCGGTGCGGTCTACCATTGCCTGAGGCTGGCCGTTAAGGTCCTTGAGCATCATTGCAGGGATACCCCAGACCTTGCCGACCTTAGCGTCGTCTGCACCGAAAGTAGGGGCGATGTGGACGATACCGGTACCGTCTTCTGTGGTAACGTAATCGCCGCTTACGACTCTGAGGGCGCCTTCTTCGCACTTAACCCAAGGGAGGAGCTGCTCGTAGTCCATATTAACCAGTTCGGAGCCTTTGAATGAGCCTTCCAGAACGGTGTAAGGAATCTTGTCATTGAAGTATGCCCCCACGAGAGCTTTTGCAAGCAGATAGGTTGCAGGCTCTTTGGTGTAAGGATTTACGCTCTCGACGAGGACGTAATCGATGTTAGAGCCTACGCAAAGTCCCGTATTTGAAGGAAGGGTCCATGGAGTGGTGGTCCAGGCGAGAACATAGACAGGAAGCTTCGTCTTGCTGAACAGCTTCTCGCTCTTCTCATTCTTTATAAGCTTGAACTGCACCGTAACCGTGGTATCCTTCACGTCGCGGTAGCAACCCGGCTGGTTGAGCTCGTGGCTGCTTAGACCGGTGCCGGCTGCCGGAGAATACGGCTGTATAGAATAACCTTTGTAAAGGTATCCTTTCTTGTAAATGTCTTTAAGCAAGTACCATAGAGTCTCGATGTAGCTGTTGTCGTAGGTGACGTAAGGGTTGTCCATATCCACCCAGTAACCTATCTTCTCTGTCAGGTTTACCCATTCTTTGGTGTACTTCATCACCTCTGTGCGGCAGGTGCGGTTGTATTCCTCAACCGAGAGCTTCTTGCCGATATCTTCCTTGGTGATGCCGAGTTTCTTCTCCACACCAAGCTCCACAGGGAGGCCGTGTGTGTCCCATCCCGCCTTACGCTCTACAAGGTAACCTGTCTGAGTCTTGTAACGGCAGATGGCATCCTTGATGGAACGTGCCATAACGTGGTGAATTCCGGGCATTCCGTTGGCTGAAGGAGGTCCTTCGAAGAATATGTACTTAGGAGCGCCTTCGCGAAGTTTCAACACGTTGCCGAACGTGTCCTGCTTTTTCCATTTGTCAAGGACAGATCGGTTTACATCTACCAGATCCAGACTCTTATACTCTTTAAAACTCATAATGTTGCTTTTTGAATTTGCAAAGATACGATAATTCGTTAATTTTGAGCAAAGGTTTTGCTATGGGAGTGATTGATATCATTATTCTTTGCTGCTTTGTTCCCGCCCTCTTTTTCGGGATGAGAAAAGGACTCGTGGCGCAGATAGTGGCGGTACTCGTGATCTATTTCGGCATCAAGCTTTCCCTCCGCTTCAGCGGACTCGTCTCAGCGTGGATTCTCAATGCCACTGAGTTCGACCCTACCTTCGTCAAGATTCTTTCATTCATTCTGATTTTTTTCGTCGTGGGGCTTCTGCTCAGCCTCATCGGCAAACTCGTGGAGAAAGTACTCAAAATCACTCTGCTGGGATGGCTTAACAAGCTTCTGGGGGCGATTCTGGCCATATTCGTCACCCTGCTCGTCATCAGCGTGGCCGTGTACCTGGTAAGTTCGGCAAATCAGGCGTTCCACTTCATTCCGGATGAGAAATTGGCGGAATCTTCACTTTTCACTCCGCTTTCTGAATTTGCGAAGAACATATTTCCGTATTTGAAGTCGCTTTTCTAAAAAAAACTCTTCGGGACATTTTCACAACAACGGCTGATTTTACTTATCGGCCTCTTTTTTCCATACGCTATCGCCAGATTTGTTCTTGAAACGGGAACAGTGCGGGAGATTTGTCTTTGCTTTGACAAGGGGGAGAGCAGGACACGTGCGAGAGAGTTCCCGTTGACGCGCAAACTCGGCTCAGGCCAAAAAGATAGAAAGAATGGGGTACGTAAAATTAGCGGGAATAAGGCAGAATGACATCACCGACTGCGCTGCGGCGTGCATTGCGGCGATTGCAGGATGGTACGGGCTTCACCTCCCTTTGATTACAATCAGGGAGATGTGCGGTTCGGGCCGGCAGGGGACGACCATAAAAGGGGTCGTGGACGGTTGCGAGGCGATTGGGATGGAGGCCGTGGCGATGAAGTCTCCCGAGAAGAATCTGGACGATCTGAGACTGGCGGACACCCCTTCCATTCTCCATTTGACGAAGGAGACCGGGCTGCACTTCGTGGTGCTTTGCGGGAGTGACAGGAAAGGGTTTGTGATAATGGATCCCGCCATCGGGAGGAGGACTACCCTCTCCGATTCCGAAATGGAGCAGCTTTGGAGCGGATTCATCGTGTTCGTCACACCTTCTTCTTCATTCAGGCAGGGGAAGAAGACAAAAAGCCTCGCTTCTCATCTTTTTCCGCTGATTCTGAGGCACAAACTGGAGCTGGCAACATCTCTCATTCTGTCAATACTTTATATAATCATAGGGATAAGCGTCTCGGTATTTCTCGAACGGATAATAGACGTGGTTATCCCGAGCAAGGATTACGACAAGATAGTCTCCGTCACCGCGGCGATGGGAGTGCTGTTTCTGCTGTCGCTGATAATCGGATATTCCAGGATCAAAAACACCTTGAGCGCCGGTATCGGAATTGACAATTCTCTGATCGGAGGGTACATCCGGCATCTGTTTGAGTTGCCGGTCAGCTTTTTCAGTCTTAGGGGAAGCGGAGAACTCAATTCCAGGATATCCGACGCGATGAATATCCGGGATTTCATCATCAACGGGACCGTCAGCGTCGTAATGAGCGTTCTGACTCTGATAGTCTCCTTTTTGCTGATGTTCACTTATTATTGGAAACTGGCTTTATTCATGCTGATGTTTCTGCCGGTTTACGTGGTTATCTACGTGATTGCCAATAAGGTGAACAAACGGTTAAACAGGGAGATTATCGAGAGTTCGGCGCTGTTTGAAGAGCAGACCGTGGAGGGGATCTCTTCGGTGAGCACGATAAAATACAATGGCTGTGAGGAGAAAATGGCGGGAATCATAAGAAGCCGATACATCAAGTTCGCCACAAGTCTTTACAAGGGTGCGAGGTACAATTCTCTATTCTCTCTGGGGACGGACGGTGTGTCCAAAGGGATTACCCTTTTCTTGCTGACGGTTGGGGCGGTATTCATTTTCAAGGGAGATCTGAGTGTGGGAGAGCTTGTCTCATTTTACTCCATCACAGCCTTTTTCTCCACTCCGCTCAGCGAACTTGTGGGGATCAGCAACACTTACAACGAGGCTAAAATATCTGCGCAGAGACTGTTTGAGATAATGGATTACGAGGGAGAAGAGTACGGGGGTCACTCAATCGGAGTCGCTCCGTTAATCTCTATTCATCTTGACAAAGTTTGCTTCGGCTATCCGGGCTCTCTCCCTCTTTTTAAAGACCTGGATGTGGAGATACGGGGAGGTGAGATTACTGCAATCACCGGCAAGAGCGGATGCGGGAAAAGCACCGTAGCCGCCCTGCTGATGCGGGGGTACAAGCCGAACAAAGGGAGCATCACTCTCGACGGCGTTGACATAAACAGATTCAATCTCGGAGAGTGGAGGAAATATGTCGCAATCGTCCCTCAGGATCCTGTCCTGATGAATGCCTCCATTCTCGACAACATCACCGGATGGAGCAAAGAGCCCGATCTGACTCTGGTGGCGACTCTGTTGACTGAGCTCGGGATGAGCGATTTCGTACAGTCTCTGCCGGGAGGTCTGGTGACGAAGATCGGTGAGCGTGGGGCTCTCCTGTCGGGAGGTCAGCGACAGCGAATCGCCCTGGCCCGGGCGCTGTATCACAAGCCCCGCATTCTCATTCTCGACGAAGCGACTTCTTCCCTCGACTCCGAGTCCGAAGGATACATTCTCAGCAAACTTTCAGACCTTAAGAATCAAGGGATTACAATCATTATGATAACTCATAAAAAAGACAATGCAGCTATTGCAGACAAAGTGATAAACATTGGCGCGCACCAAGAAGGCGAAACCTGCACGCCTTGAATTGCGGGAAACTATTAACATACTAAAACAATGGAAGAAAAAGTGAAAAGAATGAGTTGGGAGAGATTGAATTCTTCCGAGCTGAGTGTCCGTGGCGGTGTTTCCGCCGACTGGGTACTGAAAGTGGTGAACACCGTAGTGATGGTCCTGTCGTTGATCAGAGATTACCTGCCTTCATTCCTGAAAGGCTATAGAGCAGGCAAAAAGTAACGGAGGGCTCAATTATGAGTAATACATCATTTCAAAGCGTATCCGCTCAGGAGGCGGTATGTGTGTATGGTGGTGTGGATAAGAACGTCAAGGAGCTTATCTACCAGATTGGCTACATTATCGGAAAACTGGTCAGCCTGTTATTCAAGAAAAAAAACGTAGTCGCCGTTCGTTAGTATGAAATGGGCATTCACTCTTCTGATTCTGTTTCTGTCGCAGGCGGTTTGCGCTCAGGTCCGACTGAGTCTGGAGGAGTGTATAGATTATGCTCTGGAGCACAGTCTGCAGCTCAAACAGCAGCAGATTGCAATAGAAACGGAAGAGAATGCCCTTCTTCAGTCAAAGTTGAGTTTATTGCCGTCGGTGGGTCTGAGCTCTGATTATTCTCTGGACAAGAGCGATTCTCAGTTTGGAGGCTCATTGACGGCAAATCTCACTTTGTTCGACGGATTGAAAGGGCTCAGAAACGTGGAAAGCGCCATTCTCTCGCTTGAGAAGGCTCGCAATGATGCGCTGGTGAGGGAGATGGAACTTAAAATTGCCGTTACTAGGGCTTATCTGAGCTGTCTTCTTGCAAAAAGGGCTGTGGAGCTTGCTGAGGAGAATTACCGGGCAATTCTCGCACAGAGAGATCTCATCGCTAAAAAAGTGGAGGCCGGAGACCGGCCCGCAGGAGCCATTATCGAGATAAATTCTGAGGTGGCGGCAGGATATTCTCTGACCGTGAACAGGCGGGGAGAGGCAGATATTGCAAGACTTGACCTGATGCAGTTGCTGGAATGGGATTCCCCTGCATTTTTCGAGACTGAAGATCCTGAAATGGAGATAGTTCAGCCGGATTTCGGGAGCTATTCCCGGCTGGTGGAAGAAGTGTACGGCTTGCCTCAGATTGCAAGCGGCGAGTATGATCTGGACATCGCCCTCAAACAGCTTCAAGTCGCCAGGTCAGGACTGCTTCCCACCATTTCGGTTTCGGCGGGTTTCAGCACCGGTTACTGTCCTGTAATCTCCGATTCTTTCGGACTCCAACTGAAGAATAACTATCTGTATTCCACCGTTTTCACATTCTCAATTCCTATTTTCAGCCACTACTCGGCGATGACGCAGGTAAAGAATGCCGAGCTGGCCGTGAGACACTCCGAGCTGCAATTGGAGAAGTCCCTTCTGGAGGCCGAACGGGAAGTGCGCCTTGCCATAAATCAAGCCTCCGTATTCTATCATAACCTTCTGGCGGCTCAAGAGAAGATGGCCGCAGCCAACGAGGCTCTGAGAATCTGCACGAGGAAACTTGAGAACGGTCTTGCGACCGTCACCGACTACATTCTCTCGATGGAAAAATTCTACGAGGCTCAAAGTGAATATTCTACGGCTTATTATCAGTATCTGTTTCAAATAAAAATACTCGACTGTTACCTTGAATACCATGAGACAAAAAGGAATTAAATATGTCAGAATAGCCCTTGCAACAGTGTGCGCAGGCATTATTTGCATTGTCGCGATTCCGCGGAAGGATCTCATCGAAGTGGATTTTGCCTCGCCTCAGTACGGGACGATTGAGGAGACCGTCCCTGCAAACGGGAAGGTCAAGCCGGTGGTGGAAGTGAAGATTTCCCCCGATGTTTCCGGGGAGATTATCGGTCTCTACTGTCAGGAGGGAGATGCTGTTCAGAAAGGGGATTTGCTGATTACAATCAAGCAGGATCTCTACATATCCGCCGTGAACAGAGCCGAGGCTTCTCTGAACAGTACAAAGGCTCAGTACGTCCAGCAACAGGCGCAGCTTTCTCAGGTGGAGCTTAAGTACGGGCGTAACCGGAGGCTTTATGAAGACAGCGTTATTTCCAGAGCCGATTACGAAGCGTCCCTGGCTGAATACAACATCGAGAAGGCGCGGCTGGATGCCATCGGATTCGCTGTCAAGAGCGACGAGGCGACCCTTCAGGAGATGAGGGAGCAGCTCGACAAAACCCTCATATTCTCCCCTATCTCAGGGATTGTCTCCAAGGTGATGATCGAGGAGGGAGAGCGTGTTGTCGGTACTTCACAGATGGCCGGTACGGAGATGCTCAGGGTCGCAGATTTCGAGAATATAGAAGTGATTGCGGACGTCAACGAAAATGATATTCTGAAGGTCCACCTCCGTGACTCCGCATTATTGGAGATAGACGCCTACCCCGACCTGAAATTCAAGGGAGTGGTGACCAACATCGCAAACTCCTCTACGGCTGTTTTTGCCGAACAAGTGACAAATTTTGAGGTGAAAATTGGGATAATTGCGGAATCATACTCAAATTTGCTAAAAGATAACGGTATCCCTTTCAGACCCGGGATGTCCGCATCTGCCACCATATTTACCGGCAAACGTGAAAATGTCCTGACGGTACCGCTGCAAAGCGTCGTTTACAGGGACAACAGAGAGGCCGTATGGGTGGCGGACAAAGACAATGTCGTAACGCTTAGAGCCGTCAGAACAGGCATCCAGGATTTTGGATGCATAGAGATTCTGGACGGTCTGAGTGAGGATGACAGAATAATTACCGGGCCGTACTCCGCAATCAACAGAGATTTGTCGGAGGGGGATCGGGTAACTGAGAGATGAACCCTTTGATACTATCCATTGAAACAAGCGCCGAGGCGTGCTCCGTAGCCCTTTCCAAGGGGACGGAAGTGTTGAGCGAACTTGTCATCACCGAGCCTCGTCAGCAGGCAGGCCAGCTTGCGCCCCTGATCGAGAGGATTCTCGCAGAGGCTTCGCTGAGCGTAGGTGATCTGGATGCCGTCGCCGTAAGCGAGGGACCGGGTTCATATACGGGATTGCGCGTGGGGGCCTCTACCGCAAAAGGGCTCTGCTTCGGAGCCGGGAAGCCCCTGATTGCAGTGAACACAATGGACATTCTCTTCGCCCAAACAAAAGGGCTGGAATATGATTTCATAGTGCCCGCCATCGACGCGCGCAGAATGGAGATTTATCAGGCAGTTTACAACTCCGAGGGAGAGCGCATCACCCCTCAGGAGCCAAAGGTTATAGACGAGAATTCGTACGGCGACATTCTCAAGAAAGGAAAGGTGCTATTCGTGGGGACCGGGGCCGTAAAGATGGCCGAAGTGATACACAGCGACAATGCCGCCTTCATGCAGTGCACCCCGTTCGCTTCGGCGATGGCGGGTTTTGCTGCAAAGGCTTACTCGGAGAAGGCATTTGCGGACGTGGCCTATTTCGAGCCATTCTATCTGAAGGATTTTGCACCGGGAGTAACTAAAAAAGATCCACTGAAATGGTAGTAGCAGCAACAGGTTTTTTCGACGGAGTCCACTTGGGACACGCGAAAGTGATTGAGGAGCTTTGCTCCGCAGCTCGTGCCGAAGGCAAGGAGAGCGCTATTGTTACATTCTGGCCTCACCCGAGGATCATTCTGGGTCAGGACGCCGAGAAGCTGCGCCTTCTCACCTCTCTTGAGGAGAAGAAGGAGCTGTTCCGGGCTATGGGGGTCGATCACGTCTATGTCCTCGACTTTACGAAGGAGATGAGCCGTCTTTCAGCCGAACAGTTCATATCCGAATACCTGATCAAGAAGCTGGGTGTAAGCACTCTTGTAATCGGCTACGACCATCGCATCGGCCACGGCGCCGCCGGCAAGGGAGCCGCCCTGAAGAAGGTTGCTGAGAGTCTGGGGCTAAATGCCGTCAGGGTGAAGGCTGTCGAGGATGAGTACGACACGATCAGCTCCACTCACATCCGCAGTTTCATAGAGTCGGGAGTTATGGAACGCGCCAACGAAATGCTGGGATACAACTACTTCCTCACCGGCTCAGTCAGTGAAGTGGACAAGGCTTCAGGTCTGGTTAAAATGGAGCTTGACGAGCCTCTCAAGCTGCTTCCGGAGAGGGGAGATTACGATACGGAGGTTACCGTCTCTGGGATAAAGCATCAAGCCGTGGGTCACGTTTTCCGCGGCAAGGTCAGCTTTACCGCAGATTCATTCTCCGAGATTGAGAAGGGCGACGTGATCAGGGCTGAATTCATAAGCAAACTGTAGAATATGGAAGAGATAAATATACCTGAAGAAGGCATCAGATCCACAATTTCCGAAGGGGAAATTACTGACGTTGAGCAGGAAGTCAAGCAACAATCCTCGGGGTTTGAAATAGACCCGACCGACATGATTGTTGCAAGTGAACTTCTCAAGCCGAAATTTGAGGAATATTAAAAATTATTCTTACCTTTGTACAAACGGATGAAAGGGTCCCTGCCAAGGGATTCTTTCTAATTTTTACTATTATGGCAAACGTACATTATGTAACACAAAAAGGTTGGGATGACCTGAAAGCAGAATTGGACGAACTTGTTGCTCAGCGCCCTGTTATTTCAAAAGCCATTGCTGAAGCAAGGGATAAGGGAGATTTGTCGGAGAACGCAGAATATGACGCTGCAAGAGAAGCCCAGGGTCTGCTGGAGTTGAAAATCAGCAAACTTCAGGATCTTATCACCAACGCCAGAATTGTCGATGAGAGTAATCTGAATACGGATTCTATTCAGATGTTGAATAAAGTTAAAATCAAAAACATCAAGAACAACGCCGTTTCCGAGTACATCCTGGTGGGCGAGAGCGAGGCCAACTTCAAAGAGGGCAAGCTCGCTGTAAGCACCCCTATCGGAAAAGCGCTTCTCGGTCACAAGAAGGGCGACGTCGTGGACGTACAGGTTCCTGCCGGCCTTCTGCAATTTGAAGTTCTTGAAATATCTCTGTAAGACATCATGGCAACAATATTCACAAAAATCGCAAACGGTGAGATACCTTCTTACAAGGTGGCCGAGGATGAGAATTTCTTCGCCTTCCTTGACATCAATCCTCTCACCGAAGGGCATACTTTAGTTATTCCCAAGCACACAGAGGCTGATTATATCTTCGACCTTGACGACCAGACTTATGCAGGGCTGTGCGCTTTTGCCGCCAAGGTGGCAAAGGCCATCAAAAAGGCAATCCCTTGCAAAAGAGTGGGCGTAGCAGTGCTGGGCATGGAGGTTCCTCACACTCACATCCATCTCGTTCCACTTCAGAGCGAGAAGGATATGTTGTTCTCAAACCCTAAGAAGAAATTGACTCCTGAGCAGTTCGCCTCCATAGCTGCCAGAATAGCTTCAGAATTTTAACCGTTCCAATATGAAAAAGTATCTGATTATTTGCCTCGTTCTCCTGGTTGCAGTTGCCTGCAATAAGAACCAGGCCAGGATTTCTGTCAACGTCAACGACATGACTGACAGCACAGTGGTAATCTACAAACTGAATTACAACTACTTCTCACTTGTGGATACGGTTAAGACAGATGCCGACGGTCATTTTGACTACAATATAAAGTTCCAGAACGACAATCCGGCATTCTACTATGTATATACCCTTGATCAGAGAAAACTCGCCGGAATGATTCTCCTTCCGGGTGACAATGTTACCGTCAATACCGGCAGCAACGGCGTCTATACCGTAGAAGGTTCCCAGGAGTCTCTCTGCCTGAAGAGCATCGACGACGCTCTTGCAGAGACCAACGCCAAAGTGGCCAAGGCGATAGCTGACAATCCGGACGACGCAAGTTCCCAAGTGACAAAGCTTTACATCGACCACAAGAGAAATATGCTCAAGCATATCGCAAACAACCCTCACTCAATCACTTCCGCTACGGTAGTGTTCCAGAAGATCGGGGATATGCTTCCGGTGTTCGGCGAGCATTCGGATGCGATTCTTTTCAAGAGCGTATACGATTCTCTGAAGCCTGTATATCCTAATTCGGAATATCTGGTGGCTTTGCTGGATGAGATCAACAACCGTCAGAAGAAGTTTGATCTGGACGTTAAAGCTTCCGCTGCAGAGTATGTGGGATTTCCTGACCTTGTCCTTCCGGACGTGAACGGCAAAGAGGTTGTCCTCTCCAAATCGGTGAAGAAAGTGACCATCGTGTCATTCTGGACAGTTTCTCAGACAGAGCACAAGATGTTCAACCATGACTTGATGGAGCTCTACGCAAAATATGGCGACAAAGGTCTCGAAATATATCAGATTTCACTGGATGACAAGCCTACCTGGGCTGCCACTATCAAAAGCCAGAATCTGCCTTGGATCAGCGTTAACGACGGTCTTGGAGTTTATTCTCCTTCACTTGTGAAGTATAACGTGACCGACATTCCTACAATGTACGTCATTGACAAGGAAGGAACCGTCTGCGATAAGGACGTGTTCGACATCGATCAGTTGGAGAGAATCATCAGAAGGAATCTGAATTAATCCTCTACGATTTTACTGAGATCCTCTTCAGTTTTTTTCAGACAGTTTTTACAATACTTGATAAGCTCCATTGCCTTCTTCAGATCATCTGAGAGGGCATTGAGTTTTTTATCAGGGTCCTCTATCTGCTCAACGAGTTTCTCGAGCTGCGCGAGGGCCTCTTCGTACGTCAGTTTCTTATCCATTGTCTTTTAGATTTATTCTCTTTACCTGTACCTCAACGGAGCCGTCTTTCATCAGAACGGTGAGTTCGTCCTGAGGTTTCAAATCGGTCGCAGAAAGCACTTTGCGGCCATTTTTATATACAACCGAGTATCCCCTTTCCAGCACAGCCGCCGGGTCGAGGGCTTCTATTCTTGCCTGGAGCAGATCGAGCCTTCTCTCATGCTCCGACACTCTGTCGGAGATGGCTTTCGAGAGTCTCATTCTCAGCATCTCTATCCGGCCCAGGGCTTCGCTCTTTTTCCCTTTGATCGCCATCAGAATGCGGGTTGCAAGGGAGTTGATGTTGGCCAGATGCCCGGCAAGGATGTCCACGAAGAAATCCGCGCCGGCAGTCGGAGTCTTGACGTTCCGGTAGGCCACCATGTCAGCTATGTGATAATCCCTTTCGTGCCCTATCGCGGTTATCACCGGGAGGGGGAACTGGGCTATGTTTATCGCAAGATCGTAGTCGTCGAAGCAAGCCAAATCGGTGGCCGATCCACCTCCGCGCATTATCACGACGGCATCAAATTCCGATTCTCTGGCAGCAATCTGTTCGAGGGCTGCGATAATGCCAGCAGGTGCTTCCTTGCCCTGAAGTGGCGCGGTGAAAAGTGTCGTCACAAAACTGAATCCGAAATCGTTCTTATGGAGATGGTTCATAAAGTCTCCGTAGCCGGCTGCCCCTTCGGCTGACACCACCGCAATCCGGCGTGGAAGCAACGGCAATTCAAGCGCAGAGTTGAGATCCATCATCCCCTCTTTCTGAAGCCTCTCAATCGTCTTCTGCTTCTCGAGGAAGGCCTCTCCCACCGTGAAGGCTGGGTCTATATCGGTGATTATCAGTGACAAACCGTAGAGCTCGGAATACTGGACACGAGCCCTGAAAAGAATCTTCATCCCCTCACTCAGCGGCTCACCCGCCATCGACTCGAAATAGGGTTTGATGACTCTGTAGGATGAAGCCCAGATAATGGCATTCGCCCTGGCCGTCATCCCCTCGTCGTCATTCTCCGTGAGAGTGATGTAACAATGTCCTGCAGGAGCGATGCTGACCTGCGCTATCGAGGCGCTTATCCACATCATTTCCAGGAAAGAATCTTCGATGGTTTCCTTGATTTTTTCCTGCAATTCCAGGAGGGTTATATGTTGATTACTTTTTGCCATTTCCCTTACAAAGTTAAAGCCTTTTTTTATACTTTTGCGGTGTAAAAATCATCTTATGGAAATCCATCAGGCAGTATTCGTGGCCAGTTCCACCAGAGTTGCTGACAAGCCCAAAGAGCTCCACCCCGAATTCGCATTCATAGGACGCTCAAACGTTGGCAAATCTTCGCTCATTAACTGCCTGTGCAACAAAAAATCTCTGGCCCGCACCTCTTCCACTCCAGGCAAGACCCAATGCGTCAATCACTTCCTCGTTGACGGGAAGTGGTACATCGTGGATCTGCCCGGTTACGGCTTTGCAAAACTGTCCAAAAAGATGCGGGAAAACATAGAGGGAATGATAAAGGATTACATTCTCAACAGTCAGGAATTGGTTCTCCTCTTTGTACTTCTGGATTCACGGCACAAACTTCTCAAAAATGATTTGGAATTTCTTACCATGCTGGGTGAGGAAGGTGTGCCATTTTCTATTATCTTTACAAAAAGTGACAAAGTGGGGAAAAACATTCTCGTCTCCCGGGTAGAATCGAATAAGAAAGAGTTGTTGAATTATTGGGAAGAGCTTCCTCCTGTTTTCGTAACTTCGTCCCATACGGGAAAAGGCAGGGAGGAATTGTTGGAATACATTGGAAATACACTAACCACAATAAATTAACCATTCTAAACAATTAACACATGGATAATATTCAGGGTAACCAAATGAAAGTTTTTTCTTGCCGGGAGAGCAGATACCTGGCCGAGAAAATAGCCGCTCAACTGAATTTGGAATTGGGAAAAGCCGAAATCACCACTTTCAGCGACGGTGAATTCCAGCCTGCATTCACGGAAAGTGTCCGCGGAGCTACGGTATTCATCGTTCAATCCACTTTTCCCCCTACCGAAAACTTGTTCGAACTGCTCCTTATGATAGATGCTGCGCACAGAGCATCAGCATATAAGGTAATTGCCGTAATCCCTTATTTCGGATGGGCAAGACAGGACCGCAAAGACAGACCGAGAGTCAGCATCGGAGCCAAAATGGTTGCAAACATTCTCCAGGCTTCAGGATGCGACCGCGTAATGACCTGCGACCTTCACGCCGACCAGATTCAAGGATTCTTCGACATGCCTGTGGATCACCTGTATGCCAGCACGATTTTCCTCCCTTACCTGCGAGACCTCAAGCTTGAGAATATGTCCATTGCATCTCCCGATATGGGTGGTGCCAAGCGTGCCAATGCGTACTCACGCATTCTGGGATGCCCTATGATTATCTGCCACAAATCACGTGAGAAAGCCAACGTAGTGGGAAGCATGACCGCCATCGGTGACGTGGAGGGACGAAACGTAGTGATAGTGGACGATATGGTGGATACAGCAGGTACCATCACCAAATGCGCCAACATGTTGTTGGAAAAAGGCGCTTTGAGCGTAAGGGCTATCTGCACCCACCCTGTTCTGAGCGGCAACGCATACGAAAGAATCAACGATTCCGCTATCAGCGAATTCATTGTATCCGATACCATTCCTCTGACTAAGAGAGAGGATGTGGATCTGAGCAAGTTCACAGTTCTTTCCGTTGCTCCGCTGTTTGCAGACATTATGCAGAAAGTATATGAGAATAAAGCCATAAGCGACACGTTCATTTTCTAAAATGGTATTAGAGCCGTCACTTTCAATTCAGGAGGTTTACAGGGTACTCGTCACGAAGATTCAGAAATTCTTCTCGTCTGCCGGGAAGAATGAGGCCGTATTGGGCCTTTCCGGTGGGATTGATTCAGCTGTAGTAGCTGCGCTGGCAGTAGATGCCCTCGGCGCAGAGCACGTTCACGGCATACTTATGCCGTCAGCATTCTCCACCGACGGCTCCGTGAGGGATGCCATCGATCTTGCCAACAATCTCGGAATCAGTTATGACATTGTCCCTATCGGAGGCATCTACGACAGCTATATTGAGAAGCTCGGTTCTTATTTTGCCGACGGCAAATGGGGCGTGGCTCAGGAGAATATCCAGGCCAGGGTTCGCGGCACCATTCTCATGGCATATTCCAACAAATTCGGTCATCTGCTGCTGAATACTTCCAACAAAAGCGAGCTGGCGGTTGGATACGGCACTCTTTATGGTGATTTGTCGGGCGCAGTGATGGTTCTGGCCGACTTGTATAAGCTTCAGGTTTATGAACTTGCTGAATACATAAACAGAGGCGGCATCAGGATTCCCGTTTCCATTTTGACAAAGGCTCCGTCGGCAGAGTTGCATCCCGGCCAGAAAGATTCCGACTCCCTCCCGGTTTATGAGGAGCTGGATCCCGTTCTACATGCGTTAAACGAAGGCGGCGCGACTAATCAAGACCTAATTGACAGGGGTATTGATGAACATTTAATAGAAAGAATTGTATCTTTGCAAAACGGCGCTGCATTCAAGATAATGCAGATTCCGCCTGTGCTGACCGTCTGCGGGAAGCCGCTGGTCCCTGATTTTAAGTGTTTATAGAATGGCAAAAGTGTTAATACTCAGCATCGTTGTAGTGGCAATCGCCGTTATCGGGCTCTGTTTTAACATCATTTTTCGCAAAGACGGCAAGTTCCCGGACGGAGAAATCAGCCATAACAGAGAGCTTCGCAAGAGAGGTATTGTCTGTGCAAAGGAGGAAGAGCTGAAGCTGTGGCGTAAGACCCATAAGGGGAAGAATCCTACCTGTGCAGATCTGGGTTGCGGTGACTGCAGAGCCTGCACCGAAAATTTGAAGTAACAATATTATTTATAAAATGATAAAGATTGACTCATTTAAAGAGGGTGGTTTAATTACAGAGAATATCCCTTACGACATCCTGCATGCCTATGAGAATATTCCCGTTGAAATTTACAAAGACGAAATAGCTGCCTGCAAAGACATTGCAGACATCGTAGTCAAAAAAATCAATGCCTCTAAAAAAGGCATCTTCAAAATAGGTATCTCCAACGGTACAACCCCTGTTTCACTGGAAGGTTTCCTGATTGAAGCCTACAAGAGAGGCAAAGTCTCTTTCAAGAACGTAGCTTTCTTCATTACTGACGAATACCTTCCTACCGACAAGATTGACGTCTATTCAAGGTCATACAACCTGTTCCAGAACTTCTTCTCAAAGATCGACGTTCTCAAGGAGAACATTCACATTCCGAGTTGCTCAGCAAAGAAGAGCATTGAGAAGCACTGCGCCGAATTCGACAAAGCCGCTACCGGCATGGATCTTCTCCTGGTAGGAATGACTGATCAGGGAGAGGTCGGACTGAACGAGGTCGGCTGCTCCGGCAAGGGAGGCACCAAGGCAATAATGCTTTCTTACCAATACCGTAAGTCAGTTGCTTCAAAACTCATTACCGAGTTCGTAGCTACACCTAAGGCTGCCGTCAAGATGGGATTCACCACGATGCTTTCAGCAAAACAGGTGATAATGATGGCCTGGGGCGAAGACAAAGCCGCTTGCGTGAAACAGGCTTCCGAGGATGGCGTATCACCAAGTTGTCCCGCTTCCTACTTCCAGTCTCATCCGAACGTTACCCTTTACACCGACATCAACTCGGCTGCAAACCTGAAACGTGAGGCGACTCCTTGGAAAGTCGGCAAATGCCACTGGACCCCTAAGTTGAGAAGAAGCGCCATTCTGTGGCTCTGCCAAATAACTCACAAGCCTATTCTCAAACTGACTTTGAACGATTATCTGATGAATTCTCTGGACGAGCTGATCTCAGATTACGGTCCTTACGATAAACTGAACATCGAGGCTTTCAACGAGCTTCAACATACCATTACAGGCTGGCCGGGTGGAAAACCTAACGCTGACGATTCTACAAGGCCGGTTAAATCAAAACCGTTCCCTAAGAAGGTAATCATATTCTCGCCACACCCTGACGATGACGTGATCTCAATGGGCGGTACGCTGATTCGCCTTGTCGAGCAAGGTCACGACGTTCACGTAGCTTACCAGACATCCGGCAACATCGCCGTTCACGACTCAGTTGTGATGCAGCACATTGATGCAGCCAAGCAGCTTGGCTACGGAGACAAGATCAAGGATGTGCAGAAGCTTATCGACTCCAAGAAGCCGGGTCAGGCAGAGCCTAGAGCCCTTTTGAACATCAAAGGCGCTATCCGCCGTTCAGAAGCGAGAGCTGCTCTGGATTCTATCGGAATCAACGTGGATACCAACGCCCACTTCCTGGATCTGCCATTCTATGAGTCAGGCGGAATCAAGAAGAATCCTTGCGGACAAGAGGACGTCGAGATAATCAAGAACCTGCTTCAGCAGATCAAACCTGACCAGATTTATATGGCCGGTGACCTTGCTGACCCTCACGGCACTCACAGAGTATGCTCAGAGGCTGTAATCAAGGCTCTTAACCAGATAGAGAATGAGGCCTGGGTTAAGCATTGTACCGTATGGCTCTACCGCGGAGCATGGATGGAGTGGAGTCCGGGATTGGTAGACATGGCAGTTCCATTGTCTCCAAGCGAGATTATAAAGAAGCGTCACGCCATCTTCCGCCACCTGTCTCAGAAGGATATCGTGCCGTTCCCGGGCAACGACCCTCGCGAGTTCTGGCAAAGAGCTGAAGAGCGTACCCAGAATACAGCAATTCTGTATGATGCTCTCGGTATGGCGGAATATCAAGCTATCGAGCTTTTCGTAAAACTCTAAACCAATAAAAACCATTCAAAAAAAGCCCCGGCTGAACGACCGGGGCTTTTTTTTATATTCTATATCATTATTTGTTCTTAAGTTGGTCACGGATCTCGCGGAGAAGAAGGATCTCTTCAGGTGTAGGAGCCGGCTCTTCCGGAGCAGCTGCTTCTTCAGCTTTCTTGGATGCTGTAAGCTTATTGATTCCTTTGACGAACAGGAAGATAGCCCAAGCGATGATTAAGAAGTCAAAGACTACCTGAATGAAGTTTCCGTAAGTAATGGCAACCTCTGATGTTGTCTCCGTTGCTTTTACAAGAACCCATTTCCATGAGGTAAAGTCAACGCCGCCTACGATCAAGCCGATGATAGGCATGAAGATGTCTGCAACTAATGAAGATACTATCTTACCGAAAGCAGCACCGATAACAACACCGACTGCCATGTCAAGGACATTGCCTCTCATTGCAAATTCCTTGAATTCATTTAGAAATTTTTTCATAGTACTATTTATAAGATTAGTTTAGTTCCTCTCGTGTAGCACAGCTTTGCGCAACTCAAAGTTCTGTCCAAGATACCTGCGGCGGACATCCGGATCGTTTGCGAGCTGCTCCGGGGTTCCGCTCTTGAGAATCTCCCCTTCGTACAGCAGATAGGCTCTGTCAGTGATGGCCAGCGTCTCGTGCACGTTGTGGTCGGTAATGATGATGCCTATGTTCTTGGTCTTGAGTTTTGCGATGATATGCTGGATATCTTCCACCGCGATAGGGTCGACTCCGGCAAAAGGCTCATCCAGAAGGATGAACTTAGGGTTTATGGCAAGAGCTCTGGCAATCTCGCATCTGCGGCGCTCTCCACCTGAGAGCTGGATACCGAGGCTCTTGCGGACTTTCTGGAGTCCGAATTCGTCTATAAGGGATTCCAGCCTCTCTTCTCTCTGGGCTCTTGTGAAATCCGCCATCTCCATTATCGACATAATGTTGTCCTCAACGCTCATTTTTCTGAATACGGAAGCCTCCTGCGCAAGATAGCCCAAACCTTTCTGAGCCCTCTTGTACATAGGGAGATTGGTGATTTCATCATCGTCGAGGAAGATTCTGCCGGCATTAGGCTTGATGAGACCGGTAATCATATAGAAGCTGGTGGTCTTTCCTGCTCCGTTCGGACCGAGAAGACCTACGATCTCGCCTTGATTTACTTCAATAGACACCCCTTTCACTACGGTACGCATACCGTATTTCTTGACGAGGTTTTCACTGTGCAGTCTCATAATTACATCAATTCCAGTTCAAAGGTTTGCTCAAGGGTCTTCATATCTTTCGATTTGTCTCTCATAGCCTGAGCAATTTCTGAAGAGGTAAATGGTTTTCTTTCTTTCGGTTCTGTATCGGGGCGCACCTCAATGTTGAGCTTTATATCCTTGTTTTTAAGACTCTTACGGAGAGTTGACTCGAGGGCAAAGAAGCAGTTGGACATTATCCAGTCCTTCTGGTTGGTATTGGCCACGTACTGTGTCGCCGTCATATCCTCTTCGTTGAAAACAGGGAAAGACCTGCTCAGCTCTGCAAGAAGACGGGGCTGTTTGATTGTCTCAAGTACCGACTTCCAAGCCTCATTGAGTTTCTCGGCCGTAACAGCCTCCTGAGCCTGATCATCAGCCTGTACAGAAGCTGCTGCGGGAGTGTTGTCTCCGTCCTTGATCTCCTTCATCAAATCCTTGATGGAGAATCCGGTATCCACCATCTTAGGGGCCGGCTTCGGTTCTTCGGGAGCCTCGGCAGATGCTTTGGCAGGGGCCTCGACAGGAGTTTCGACCTTGGCTTCTACAGGTTTAGAGGCCACTTCAGGCGCAGAGACTTCCTCCGACAATTCTCCGTTGATCTTGCAGATCTTCATCAGGGAGAATTCTATCAGCAACCTCGGATTGCCACTGCTTTTATAGCCGGCCTCGCAAGTCGTGGTCACCGAAAGAGCCTCGTAAAGGAACTTGAGAGGGCATTTTGCTGCGAACTCGTCATATCTTGCGATTATCGACGGGGCTAGCGTTGCCAAGGTGCGGGAAGCTTTATTCTTGCAGACGATCAGGTCCCTGAAGTGCTGGCTAAGACCTGATACAAAGTGCAGGGAGTTGAATCCCTTGGAGAGAATCTCATCGAAGAGAATGAGTGCCTGAGCATATTCTCCTCTCAGGAAAAACTCGGTCAGCCTGAAATAGTATTCATAATCGAGAACGTTCAGATTCTTGATGACCATCTCGTAGGTGACTTTGTCTCCGCAGAACGCTACGGTCTGGTCGAAAAGCGTGAGCGCGTCTCTCATTGAGCCGTCCGCTTTCTGTGCGATGATGTGAAGGGCATCCTCACTTATCGTAACCGATTCTTTGGCAGCTATATCCTTGAGATTCTTCACCATATCCTCAATGGTGATACGGTTGAAGTCGTAGGTCTGGCAACGAGAAAGAATCGTAGGCAGAATCTTGTGTTTCTCAGTGGTTGCGAGAATGAAAATGGCATGTGCCGGCGGTTCCTCAAGGGTTTTGAGGAAAGCATTGAAAGCTGAAGCGGAGAGCATGTGAACCTCGTCGATGATGAACACGCTGTACTTACCAATCTGCGGAGGGATTCTCACCTGGTCGATAAGGTTGCGGATATCGTCAACGGAGTTGTTGCTGGCTGCGTCCAGTTCGTGGATGCAGTAAGAGCGACCTTCTTCAAAAGATTTGCAGGACTCGCACTCACCGCACGGTTCCATGTTCGGTCCCGGATTGCTGCAGTTTATAGTTTTGGCGAAAATACGGGCTGTAGTGGTCTTGCCCACTCCGCGGGGACCGCAGAACAGGTAGGCGTGGGCCATCTGCCCGGTGAGAATGGAGTTTCTCAGCGTCCGGGAGATATTGTCCTGGCCTATCAGGGTCTCAAAACTTTGCGGCCTGTATTTTCTTGCTGAAACTATAAACGCCATATGCTACAAATCCAGTTTGATCGGCTTGATCATATTCTTAGGATTGAGAATTGTATCAAGCTGAGCTTTGGTAAGAAGCTTTTTCTTAAGGACGAGTTTATATACGCTGCCGCCTGTCTCGAGTGCCTCTTTGGCAACCTCGGTGCAGTTTGCATAACCGATGTAAGGCTTGAGCGCGGTCACGATTCCGATACTGTTCTCAACCAATTCGCGGCAGTGAGCCTTGTTGGCTGTAATGCCTTCGATGCACTCTACGCGCAGTGTGTCAAATCCTGCCGTCAACCATCTCTGAGACTCGATAAGGCTCTCGACCAGAACCGGCTCCATAACGTTCAGCTCCAACTGAGCTGCTTCAGAAGCGAAGGTGATTGCAGTGTCGTTGCCGAAAACTTTGAAGCAAATCTGATTCATCACCTCAGGGATGACAGGATTCACTTTACCGGGCATGATTGAAGAACCCGGCTGCTTCGGAGGAAGGTTGATCTCGGCGAGACCAGTTCTCGGACCTGAAGACATGAGCCTCAAGTCGTTGCACATCTTGGAAACTCTGACAGCCAGTTCCTTGAGAACTGAGTGGTATGTGGTCATGCAAGAGGTGTCGTTGGTTGCCTCAACCAGGTCCGGAGCGAGAGTTACGTCCCAGCCGGTATCATTCTTTATGAATGCGGTGCAAAGCTTGGCGTAACCCGGCTCTGAAGTGATACCGGTACCGATTGCGGTAGCTCCCATATTGATTACGAGGAATCCTTTGGAAGCGGTGTCCAGCTTCTTCGCTTCATTCTTCAAAGCGGTTGCAAATGCATGGAATGACTGATAAAGGGTCATAGGCACAGCGTCCTGGAGCTGAGTTCTTCCCATCTTGATGACGCTTCTGAACTCCTTGGCTTTATTCTCCAGAGCAACGATCAGGTCATAGAGAGACACCATCAGCTGCTGGTGAATAAGATACATACCGAAGTGCATTGCTACAGGATATGCATCGTTTGTAGACTGCGCCATATTCACGTGGTCATTCGGATGAACAACCTTGTAATCTCCGTGCTGCTTGCCGAGAAGTTCCAACGCTCTGTTGGCGATAACTTCGTTGGCATTCATGTTCATGCTGGTACCTGCTCCTCCCTGGATCATATCCACAGGGAAATGCTCGAGGTGTTTGCCTTCGATAAGCTCGTCGCAGGCTTTGCAGATAGCTTCTTTTACCTCGCTGCTCATCAAGCCCAACTCGTAGTTGGCCTCGGCTGCGCCTTTTTTAACGTATCCGAAACCTTTGATGATTTCAGGATAATCGTAAAGTTTGTTATTGCTTATGTTGAAATTTTCAATGGCTCTGAGAGTCTGAACACCGAAGAGCGCCTCTACGGGAACTTCTTTATCTCCAATAAGATCGTGTTCTTTTCTTGTTTTGCCGGAAGTTTTGAATTTGAATTGTTGCATAATTACATCGTTGTTTATC
>JAFSTD010000094.1 GCA_017450655.1 Bacteroidales bacterium
CCTGTACATTCTTCAGACCCCTCTATACAGAGTACACGACAAGAATAACAACATCTACTGCAACAGCAGTGCCGAGCGCGAGGCAGCGGTCAAGAAACTTGGCAGCAAAGCGAGCGTGACCAGATTCAAAGGACTTGGAGAGATTTCACCTGACGAGTTCAAGGGATTTATCGGAGAAGACATCAAGCTCGAGAAAGTGCGTCTGACCCCTGAGGACAACGTGGCAGATCTGATAGAATTCTATATGGGAGAGAATGACGCTCTCCGCCTCGAATTTATCAGAGACAATCTTCGTTGCGACATCGACAATACCGAAGAATCTCAATAATGAAACCTAAAACAGCAAAATTCATTCTGGAGAAAGTCCTTGGCTGGACCGGAGTTCAGAACAAGCCTGAGGAGCCAAAGTGTATCATCATGGGGGTTCCTCATACCAGCATATTGGATTTCGTGATTACATTCTTCTACTATCGCTCTCTGGGCGGTCATCCCAAAGTGCTGATCAAAGCGAAATTTTTCGTTGGTCCTCTGGGATGGTTGCTGCGCAGGTGCGGAGCGCTTCCTTTGAAGAATGACAAAGGTGCCGCTGCTGTTTTGGAGATGGTGCACGCTTTTGAAAAGTACCCGGAAATTCAGTTCTGCTTTGCTCCCGAAGGGACCCGTGCTGCCGTGAAGAGATGGAAAACAGGGTTTCATACCATTGCCAAAGCGGCCAACGTCCCTGTATATCTGGGATACTTCGACTATAAGCATAAAGTGATAAGCTGCGGAGAAAGATTTGAGCTCACCGACGACGCCCATGCAGATATGATCAGGATGCAGAAAGAGTACAAAAAACTGCCTATTTACGGCTATCATCCTGAGCGTATCGCCTTTATGGACGAAGTGGAAAATCAGCAATAGAATCTCTTTTTTAAAAAGATATAATTTGACGCTAACTGCCTTGGAGAGTCGTTCTTCAAGGTTTTTTATTCTCTATTTTCGCAGAAAAAAAGGAGGAAAGAATGAAAAGATTTGTAGCGTTAGGATTTTCCTTTGCACTTGCACTCACCTCGTGCAATTTAATGACCGATTATGACATCGAGCAATCCGGCAATGCCGATTGCGTTATTTCTTTGAGCCTGGCTGAGCCTGTAAAAGCTTTTACTAAGGCCTCTGCGCAGGATACGAACAATTATCACCTTTCCATTACCAATGTCTCGGGAGAAAGCGTTTACAGTGGCGCCTACGGTTCAAAGCCGGAGGAGATAAAAGTGGTGGCCGGTACATATGAGATCGTCGTCGTTTCCGACCTCGACGGTGCGCCCGCTTTCAGTCACCCACGATACGGAGACACTCAGACGGTGGTAGTCTCAAATGGTGAGAAAACTGCCGTAGCCCTTGTCTGCAAACAGATAAACTGCGGTATCAGACTCACTTTTCTTGAGAAATTCACAGCCAAGTATCCGGATGGTTACATAAGAATATCCAATGGTGACGGCTTTCTGGACTATCGCTACGATGAGACCAGATATGCATTCTTCTCACCCGGAAACACGAATTTCAGTCTGGTATCGGACGGCACTGTTCTGCCTATTCTGAGCAGGGTGCTGGAAGAGGGAGTACAGTTGAGAATCAATTTGGAAGCCTCTACAAATGAATCTCAGTCCACGTTTACAATAGCCGTGGACACTACGGCAACGTATCTTACAGAGAATCTGATTGTCGGAGGACATTATGACGGTGAGGACGGGAGCAGCGCGGTCAAGGCGTACTCGGTCGAAAGCGCCAGAGAGCATGTCGGGGAGACGGTATGGATATGGGGTTACATTGTGGCAGGATACAACTCCACCTCGGCTTCAAGCCTCAGCTTCAACGCCCCTTTCGCCTCTGCCTCAAGCATGGCAATAGCATCTTCCGCTACGGCGAACGATGCGACCAAATGTATGTCAGTCACTTTGGCAAGCGGCTCTCAGATACGAAACGAGGCAAACCTTGTGGATCATCCCGAAGTGTTGGGGAGAAAAATATTCATTAAGGGAACTATCGTGGATTCATATCTCGGATTAGTCGGAATCAAGCCGGTGAAGGAATTTGAGTGGTAATTTTTATTATTTTTGTATGGATGAAAAGGTTGTTGGACAATATTGTTCGCTGCATCGGAGTTCTGGCGGTCTTTGTTCTGGGCATTTTGGCTCTGAACAATCTCTCTCCTGTATTCGATTTCAGCGAACCTCAACCTTTCTCCGGCGATTCTATCTACAATCCATATTCTTCATTTGACGCCTCTCTGGGTTGGAAACGAGCTAATCTTCACTGCCACACCAGGGTCGAAGGAATCTTCAACGAGTGCGAATTCCCGCCGAAAGAGACCATAGAGTACTACAAGAGGTACGGATACGATATCGCCACCATATCCAACCATATGGAAATCACACCTGTATGGTACGACGACCAGATTTCCATCCCTGTGACCGTTTACGAACACGGATATAATCTGTTCAACAATCACCACCTGGTTTTTAATCCCGAAAAGGTGTGCTTCTTCGAATATCTGACTCCGTTCACCGCGTCGCAGAAGCAGTTCCTGATGGATAAACTCGGAAAGAACGGCGATTTCATCTTTTTCAATCACATTCACAGATCGAGAGTGTTCAATCCGGCACAGATGAAGAAACTGTCCGGCTACGTAGCCGTGGAAGCGGACAGCAGCTTCGAAGATGAAGGTCAGGATCTCACTTTCTGGGACATCGCGCTGTCAGCCGGTCATTATTCCGGGAATATAATGAGCGACGACCTTCACTACCCGGATAACTCGGCCCGGCTTGCCAGAAGGTCCACATTTTTCAACATTCCGACTACATCGTATGCAGATATAAAAGAGGCCGCTTTCTCTGGAAACTTCTATGCCATGAAGACTCCTGACTTTGGATCCGGAGACCTGGATGAGAAGCTGAAATGCAATATGGAACTTCCTTACATAGAGAAAATTGCCCTCGTGAACGATACCATCATCCTCGACCTGTCAGCCCCTGCCGACAGTGTTGTGGCCATAGGTCAGGACGGAGTAAAAACGCTGATGGAAGCCGGCGACGGCTATGTTTTCAAGTATCTGTTCAGGCCGGAAGATACCTATATCAGACTGCATGCGGATTTCGGAGATTCTTTCGAGATTTACACGAATCCTTTTGTCAGAACCCCTGACGGCAAAAGACCTCCGGTCTGCCAGGAGCACACATTGAACGTCCCGTTGACCATTCTCTACAACCTCCTGGTGCTGGCTGTTGCAGTTCTGCTTTTTATCGGGGGAGTTTCTATCTGGAAAAAGAGAATAAAAGACTAGACGATCCTCAGTTTCGCGTACTTCAGGAGCAGGGTCTTCCTTCCGGAATCATCAAAATCCACGATTGCCTTTTTGTCTGCTCCGTCTCCGTCAAACTCCAGGATGACGCCGTAGCCGAAGCGGTCGTGCTCTATTCTCTGGCCAACTTTCAAGTCCCCGATTGGAGAAGGGACAAACGTAGAAGAGGTGTTTCTCGGAGGAGTTATCTTCGGAGAATAAACAGGCCGTGACTCAGTTCTGGTCCCGCTGTAAGATGGTCTTGGCGTAGATATGAATGCCCTCTTAAGCTCTTCGCCAGACATTCTCAACGGCTCACGACCTTTAGGGACAGCGCCCTCGATATACTTGGGATCTATCTCCCTCACAAACCTGCTTATGGCATTACTCTCACTCTTACCCCACCGCATACGGTTCTCAGCATGGCTGAGGCAGATTGACTTCATGGCGCGGGTCATTCCGACGTAAAACAGTCTTCTCTCTTCTTCGATATCTTTCGCAGAGATGTCATTGGCAGAAGGGAAAAGATTCTCCTCCATACCTATTATGTATACATACGGAAATTCCAGTCCCTTGGAAGCATGAAGGGTCATCATGGTAATCTTGTTGTCGGAGTCGTCGCCAACGGAGTCTTCTTCCCGTTCAACGGCGGAGAGCAGAGTGATATTCTCCAGATACTCCGACAGCGTCACGATTATCTCTTCATCTGTGCCCTCTCCCATCTCGATCCTAAGCTCGGTCTGCTCATCACAGTAATCCTTTATACTGTTGTAGAGTTCCTCGACGTTCTCGTACTTGGTGATCCCTTCAATGGATTGGTCTTCCCTCAAAGCACTGAGAATTCCGAAATTGTTTCCTATATCGAGAGCCATTCTGTAGGCATCGGTATGGGTCACTTTCTGATTGTACTCGAATACTTGAGCGGCGAAAGCGCGCAGTTTTAAGATGGCTGCATTCTTCAGATTGTATGAGTGCAACTTGTCATCGTCAGCCAACACTGCATCCAGCATGGAGATCCCTTCTGCCGCCGATATGGCTGAGAGATGGCTGATTGTAGTAGCGCCTATACCTCTCGCAGGCACGTTCACTATACGTCTGAACGCCTCATTGTCAAGCGGGTTAATCACCAGCCTGAAATAAGCGAGCATATCCTTCACCTCAACCCTGTCATAGAATGAGAATCCGGCATGAATCCGATACGGAAAGTTCCTCTTGCGAAGAGCTTCTTCCATCGCTCTTGACTGAGAATTAGTACGGTAGAGAATGGCAAAGTCCTTATAGGCCGCCTTCGATCTGTAGATTCTGTCGGCTATAGATGAAGCGACAAGGAAACTCTCTTCAGCTTCGGTAAAAGCATTGATGATGGAGATTTTCTCTCCGGGGCCTGCATCCGAGAAACACTGCTTATTGAGACGCATCTCATTCTTCGCAATCAAACTGTTTGCAGCATTGACGATATTCTCGGTGGATCTGTAGTTTTTCTCCAGGCGGAAGATGGAGGCTTCGGGATAATCTTTCTGGAACGTGAGAATATTCTCTATTCTGGCACCTCTGAAGCCGTATATGCTCTGGCAGTCGTCCCCCACCACGCAGATATTTCTCTTGGTTGCTGACAGCTTCTTGAGAATCAGATACTGAGCGTAATTAGTATCCTGATACTCATCCACGAGAATATAGTCGAACTGATCCTGAAGACTTTGCAGAACGTCGGGATGATCCCTCAGAAGAATGTTGGTATTTAGGAGAATGTCATCAAAGTCCATGGCACCGGAAATCTTGCAGTGCTTGCTGTAGAGATTGTAGACATCGCAGATACGCCCTTTGCGCGCCATCATATCCTCCTGATGGATCTCGCTGCTGCGCATATATGCCTCGGCGGTCACGAGGTTATTCTTTGCCTTGGAGATACGGGAAGCCACCTCGCCTGCTTTATAGACCTTGTCATCAAGATTCAGTTCCTTAATACACTGTTTTATGGCAGTCTGGCTGTCCTGCTTGTCATAGATGGTAAACTGCTCCGGATATCCGAGCAAATCGGCATACTTGCGAAGAAACCTTACGAAGACTGAATGGAAGGTGCCCATCCATATGTATTTTGCCTTGTCCTCACCCACCAGACCGGCGATTCTGTCCTTCATTTCACCGGCCGCTTTTTTGGTAAAAGCGAGCGCCATAATTTTGCCCGGTCTTACTCCGTGAGCCACAAGGTTCGCTATCCTGCAAGTCAGCACTCTTGTCTTCCCGCTTCCCGCCCCCGCGATAATCAAAGCAGGTCCTTCCAGCGCTTCTACAGCCGCTTTCTGGGCAGGATTCAACCCCTCGAAAATATTCTTTTCTTCTTGTGCCATATCGTGCAAATTTACTACCTTTGTACGAATAATTTCCGTGATTATTTAATTAATAACTAACATAATTTTATAATGTCACAACACATTAAATTAAAGAAGGGACTTAACATTCCTATCGCTGGGGAAGCTGTTAAAGAAGTCACCAAAACTGTGTTGCCTGACGTTGTATTTGTCAAACCCACCGACTTCAGAGGTCTTGTCCCTAAATTGGTGGTAAAGGAGGGTGATCGCGTTCTCGCCGGTCAGCCTCTCTTTGTTGATAAGGCACGCCAGGAAATCTGTTTTTGTGCTCCTTGCAGCGGTACTGTTGAGGCTATCGTCAGAGGTGACAAGCGTAAACTTCTCGGAGTGAGAGTTAAGGCTGACGCCAATTGCGAATATGCTCAGCATCAACCCCTGAAGGTAGAAGCAGCTGATGCTGCCAAGATTAAGCAAGCCCTTATTGAAAGAGGTTTGTGGCCGATGATCCAGCAACGTCCATACGGAATTGTCGCTAATCCGGACGCCACCCCTAAATCAATCTTTGTTTCAGCAATGGCGACCGCTCCGCTTGCCGCCGATCTGGATTTCGTTCTCGGAAGCCAGGTGGGCTATATTCAGGTTGCCATCAACGCCCTGGCTAAACTGACCAACGGCGGTATCCACCTGAGTCTGGATGCTGAAACATTCCTGGGAAGTGATTTCCATAAACTTACCAACGTTATTCAGCACACATTCAGCGGCCCTCACCCAGCAGGCAATGTCGGCGTTCAAATCAACCACATCAGCCCTATCAACAAGGGTGAAACAGTTTGGACTGTGGATCTGCTTTCACTGGCCACAATCGGTAAGTGTCTGAAGGACGGCATCTACGATGTTACCCGAATGGTTGCCGTCACAGGCCCTGCTGCAGTTAATCCTTCATACGTAAAAGGTATTCAGGGTATGCCGATGAGCGCTTTCGCAGAATATGTCGGTGAAAAAATCAACGAGGATGCCAGCGGAGTCCGTATGATCAGCGGTAACGTTCTCACGGGTGAGAATGTCGGGGCTGACGGTTTCCTGGGCTTCTTTGACAATCAGGTCACTTTGCTTTCTGAAGGAGACTACTGCGAGATGTTCGGATGGATCAAACCGTTCAGAGTGAAAAAGTTCAGTTTCTCACGAACCTACTGGTCAAGATTCTGCAAGAGTAAAAAATACAATATGGATACCAACACCAACGGTGGCGTAAGAGCATTCTTTGTCAGCGACGTTTACGGCAAAGTGCTCCCGATGGACATTTATCCGGTCTATCTTTTCAAAGCCTGTCTTGCCAAGGACATTGAGAAGATGGAGAATCTGGGTATCTATGAAGTGGTGGAAGAAGACGTTGCCCTTTGCGAATACGTATGTCCAAGCAAGATTGACATTCAAAGCATCATAAGCGACGGAATCAACCTTATGTTAAAAGAAATGGCTTAAAGTTATGAACGGACTGAGAAAATATGTAGACAAAATCAAGCCGACCTTTGAGAAAGGCGGTAAGTTAAGTGCTCTTGGTTCAACCTTTGAGGCATTTGAGAGTTTCCTTTTCGTTCCGAAGAGAACTACCCTTCGAGGAAGCCACGTAAGAGACAGTGTCGATTTGAAGAGGGTCATCATCATCGCTATGTTCGCCCTCATTCCTTCGATTCTTTTCGGAATGTACAATATCGGTTACCAACATAACCTTGCAATTGGCGGAAATATGGGATTCTGGCCTATCGTATGGTACGGATTCCTCAAGATTCTTCCTTTGTACCTTGTAACTTACATCGTTGGACTCGCCATAGAATTCGGTTCTGCACAGATACAGGGACACGAAGTTAACGAGGGATTCCTCTTTACAGGCCTGATCATTCCTCTGATCGTTCCGGTCACCGTTCCTTTGTGGATGCTTGCGATTGCCGTTGCTTTCGCCGTTATCATCGGCAAGGAAGTATTCGGTGGAACAGGTATGAACATATGGAATCCAGCTTTGATTGCCAGAGCATTCCTGTTCTTCTCATATCCTAACCAGATGTCAGGTGACGACGTATGGGTATCTCTCCGCAAAGCGGACGTCGCTATTGACGGATTCTCGGGAGCAACTCCTCTGTCACAAATCAGCGGAGGTCTCGAAAATGTTCATTATTCTGTTGCGGATATGTTCTTCGGATTCATCCCGGGTTCCGTAGGTGAGACATCCAAGCTCTGCATTCTGATTGGAGCCTGCATCCTCATCTACACCGGTGTAGCAAGCTGGAAGATTATGTTTTCAAGCTGCGCGGGCGGTTTGGCTATCGGAGCTTTGGCATGCGCCCTCGGCGTTACCGACGTCCCTGCATACTACCACCTGCTTATGGGCGGATTCCTGTTCGGATCGGTCTTCATGGCTACAGACCCTGTAACAGCCGCTCAGACCGAGTGCGGAAAATGGATTTACGGATTCCTGATCGGCGCAATTGCAGTAGTCATCAGACTGTTCAACCCTGGTTATCCGGAGGGAATGATGCTGGCAATCCTGCTTATGAATACATTCGCACCGCTTATTGACCACTGCGTCGTTAACAAGAATATCAAGAAGAGACTCGCAAGAGCAAAAACCGTTTAAGCTATGAATACAAACAGTAACGTATATACAATTGTCTACACTACTTTGATAGTAGTTGTAGTTGCAGCTGTTTTGGCTTTTGCGGCTATGACTCTTAAACCAAAACAAGATGCAAACATCAAGGCCGAGACAATCAGCCAGATGTTGACTGCAGCCGGCTTCTCAACCAAAGAGGATCTTGCAAAGCTTGGCAATGACAAGATTCTTGAGAAATATGCCGAGGTTATCAATACTGCCTTCCTGATTGACGCAGAAGGCAATAAAATCGGTGAACTTGATACTGATCTTGGATCTATCGAGTTAGCTGACAATCTGAAACTTCAAAACAGCAATATCAAGAGTGGCAAGGACGTGGAACTTCCGGTTTACGTTTTCGACAAGGACGGAAGCGACGTCATCGTAATTCCTGTATACGGTGCAGGTCTTTGGGGTCCTGTATGGGGCTACATCGCTTTTGACGAACACTGTGACGAAATCGTAGGCGCCTACTTCGACCACGAAGGCGAGACTCCTGGTCTCGGCGCTAAAATAAAGGACGAGCCGTGGTTCCGTGAGCAATTTATCGGAGAATCCATCAATCTGAATAATCCTGACAACTCTTTCGACATCGTCAAAGGCGGAGCTCCGGAAGGTGTCAGTGATGACAGTATGGTTGACGCCATTACAGGCGCTACGATGACTTGCAAAGGACTTGACGCCGCAATCGACACTTGGTTCAAGGCCTATATGCCATTCTTCCAAAAGAAGGCTGCAGCTGCCGGTGATGACTGTGACGAAGATTGCGAAGAAGAAGGACACGACCACCATCACAATCATGACCATAATCCTGAGGAGGCTTAATTATGAATGAGAATCTTAAAAATACACTTCTGAATCCTATTTTCAAGGGCAATCCTATCACTGTCCTTGTATTGGGTATCTGTTCTGCACTTGCAGTAACGGTTCAACTAAAAGGTGCTCTGGTAATGGCCTTGTCAGTTATCGTGGTTACTGGCCTGTCAAGTTTTGTAATTTCCCTTCTCAGAAATTCAATCCCAAACAGGGTTCGTATTATTGTTCAGCTGGTAGTTGTAGCCATGATGGTTATCCTGGTTGACCAATTCCTCAGAGCATATGCTTACGCTATAGACAAGCAATTGAGCGTTTACATCGGTTTGATTATTACAAACTGTATCGTAATGGGACGTATCGAGGCATTTGCCTTGGGTAACAAACCGTTCGCATCATTGCTTGACGGTCTGGCAAACGGTGCCGGATACGGTCTTATCCTTGTGATTGTGGCATTCTTCCGTGAACTTCTCGGAAGCGGCACTCTCCTTGGATTCCGTGTTCTGCCTGAAAGTTATATTCCTAACAACCTGGTGATTCTCCCTCCTATGGCGCTGATCCTTCTGGGATGCATCGTATGGGTTCAGAGAGCCATCCAGAAAGATTTACAAGAAGATTAACACTAACTCAAATCGACTATGGATTACATTAGCTTATTCGTAAAGTCAATATTTGTTGACAATATGATTTTTGCATACTTCCTGGGTATGTGTTCATACCTGGCAGTATCCAAAAATGTAAAGACAGCAAACGGTTTGGGTATTGCTGTTATTCTCGTCTTATTGATTACTCTTCCCGTCAACTACCTGTTAAACAAATACGTGCTTCAACCCGGAGCTCTAAGCTGGGTAGGTGAAAGTTTTGCAGATGTAAACTTAAGCTTCTTGAGCTATATCGTATTCATCGCAGTCATCGCGGCTATCGTGCAAGTAGTTGAAATGGTCGTAGAAAAGTTCCTGCCTACCCTTTATTCTTCACTCGGCATTTACCTGCCTCTTATCGCTGTAAACTGCGCCATCCTTGGCGGATCACTGTTTATGCAGCAGAGAGAATTTCTAAATGTCGGCGAGAGCGCAGTTTATGCCCTCGGTTCCGGAATAGGCTGGTATCTGGCTATCGTCGCCCTTGCGGCAATTCGTGAAAAGATGGCTTACTCTCACGTTCCTAAACCTCTTAAAGGCCTCGGAATTACCTTTATCGTGGTAGGATTGATGGGCGTAGCGTTCATGTCATTTATGGGTATTTCATTATAGGAGGATTAAGGTATGAAAATGACAATTCTAGCAGCTATCGCAGTAATCGTAGTACTGACATTAATTCTCGTAGCTCTCCTTCTTTTCATCAAGATCAAGCTCACTCCTTCGGGAAGTGTGACTATAGACATCAACGGTGGAAAGAAAGTATTGGACGTACCTATGGGCAGTTCTCTTCTGAATACACTTGCTGAGCAGAAGATATTCCTTCCATCAGCCTGTGGAGGAAAAGGAAACTGCGGACAATGCAAATGCCAGGTATTTGAAGGTGGCGGAACAATTCTTCCTACTGAGGTGGGATTCTTCTCACGCAAACAGATTCTCGACAATTGGAGACTCGGTTGCCAGGTCAAGGTTAAAGACAACCTCAAGATTCAGGTACCTGATTCTGTTCTCAGCGTCAAGAAACTCGAGTGTGAAGTTATATCCAACCATAACGTTGCCACATTCATCAAAGAGTTTACCGTACGCCTTCCTGAGGGCGAACATATAGACTTCAAGAGTGGAGAATACATCCAGATAGATATTCCTGCCTGCGACGTTGACTTCGCTGACATTGACGTGGATCCTATCTACAAAGGTGACTGGGAGCGTTACAATTTCTTCGATCTGAAGATGCATAACCCTACTCCTACCATCCGTGCTTATTCTATGGCTTCTTATC
>JAFSTD010000095.1 GCA_017450655.1 Bacteroidales bacterium
AAGGTGTTCTTCTTAAGAAACATCTACAGGGCGGTGTAAAGAAAGGCGCTTTCTCAGAGGCTGAAGCTCAAAAGAGATTCGACGCTTGGAAAGCTGCTCAGGAAGCTAAGATTGCTGACAAAGTCAGCTCTATCAAGAAAGCTTCTGTCGAGGCTGCCAAAGTAGCTAAAGCTGCTGAGGCTAAGGTCAACACAGAACGTGCTGAAGCAATCGCCAAGAAGAAAGCTGAAGCATTGGCTGCTGAACAGGCTGCCGCAAAGGCTGCTGAAGAAGAAGCTGCTGCAGAAGCTGCTGAGGAAACTCCGGCTGAGACTCCTGTCGAGGAGGCTCCGGCTGCTGAAGAGGCTCCGGTTGCTGAAGAGGCTCCCGCTGCTGAAGAAGCTCCCGCTGCAGAGTAGTGTCATGCGGATACTGAAATCTTACGGAGCAAATGGCGGACTGCTTGTAAGCGCCGCATCACTTACTGAAGATTTCAATAAGAAAGAACCGGTATTCATCGAATTCGATGGATTGCCGGTTCCTTTTTTTATCGAAGATATTGCCCCGCACGGTTCTTCCAAACTCTATGTCAAACTTGAAGACGTCGATACGCTTGAAGAAGCGGAAGAACTGGTTGGCAAAGAACTCTTTTTCGAAGAAGAATACGATTCGGGACAAGAATCGGTCGTCGGATATACTCTGATTGACGATACCACAGGAAAGACGGTGGGCATAATAACCGGCTTTGCAGACATTCCCGGAAATCCTTGCGTGGAGGTAGAAAAATCCCTTTTCCCTTGCCACGAAGATTTAATCCGCAAAATTGACAATAAGAAAAGGGAACTTCGGTTGATTATTCCTCAAGGATTGCTGTAATTATTGCAGCTTTCTCTTTATTTCTTCAATCGTGTAGGCCTCAACTACATCACCTACCTTAATATCATTGTAATTCTCGACGTTCAAGCCGCAGTCAAAACCTGCAGCCACCTCTTTGACATCATCCTTGAATCTCTTGAGAGAGCCGAGAACTCCGGTAAAGACAACAATGCCGTCGCGAATGATTCTCACTTTCGCAGCGCGAACCAGTTTGCCCTCTTTAACCATACATCCTGCAACGGTACCGACTTTTGAAATCTTGAAGATCTCGCGGACTTCTGCGGTAGCGGTAACGACCTCCTTCTCTTCAGGAGCAAGCATACCTTCGATACCATCCTTGACTTCATTGATGGCGTCATAGATTACTGAGTACAGACGGATTTCAATTCCCTCTTTATCAGCAAGTTTTCTGGCACCCATAGAAGGTCGCACCTGGAATCCGATGATAATCGCATTTGAGGCGATGGCAAGCATTACGTCCGACTCGGAAATAGCGCCGACAGCTTTGTGAATGACGTTTACGTTAACCTCTTCCGTAGAGAGCTTGATAAGTGAATCTGCAAGGGCTTCGATTGAACCGTCCACATCCGCTTTCAAGACTATGTTGAGTTCCTTGAAGTTTCCAATTGCGATACGACGGCCCAATTCTTCAAGAGTAATGTGGGTCTGGGTCTTGATACCCTGGATACGGATCAACTGTTCTCTCTTGTTTGCAATATCACGAGCCTCTTTCTCATCGTCAAGAATATTGAAAGTATCTCCCGCAGTAGGAGCGCCGTTCAAACCGAGAATGGAAACAGGTGTGGAAGGACCTGCTTCGTTGACTTTCTGACCTCTCTCATTGAACATAGCCTTCACCCTTCCGGTGTAACAGCCTGAGAGAATAACGTCACCAACCCTGAGCGTACCTGCCTGAACCATAATGGTGGCAAGATAACCGCGGCCTTTGTCGAGAGAAGACTCAATCACACTGCCCACTGCTTTCTTGTTAGGGTTAGCTTTCAAATCGAGCAAGTCAGCTTCGAGCAACACTTTCTCAAGAAGCTTGTCGACGTTGATACCTTTCTTTGCAGAGATTTCCTGACATTGATACTTACCGCCCCAATCCTCAACGAGAATGTTCATGTTGGAGAGCTGCTCTTTAATCTTGTCCGGATTTGCGCCCGGCTTGTCAATCTTGTTGATTGCAAATACCATAGGAACACCTGCAGCCTGAGCGTGGTTGATGGCCTCGATTGTCTGAGGCATTACCGCATCGTCGGCGGCGACAATGATAATCGCAATATCCGTAATCTTGGCACCGCGGGCACGCATGGCGGTGAAGGCTTCGTGACCCGGAGTATCAAGGAAGGTTATGTGTCTTCCGTCTGGAAGGGATACGTTATATGCGCCGATATGCTGTGTGATACCGCCAGCCTCGCCGGCAATCACGTTGGTCTTTCTGATATAGTCCAGCAAAGATGTTTTACCGTGGTCAACGTGTCCCATCACGGTGATGATAGGAGGACGCGATACCATATCCTCAGGAGAATCCTCTTCGTTTTCGATGGCAGACTGAGTGTCCGCTGTAACGAATTCTATCTTATATCCGAATTCGTCGGCCACCAGTTCCAAGGTTTCGGCATCGAGTCTCTGGTTGATTGAAACCATCAAGCCCAGATTCATACAAGCCTCGATAACTTTGGTCACCGGAGTATTGTTCATCAGGATTGCCAGCTCGTTGGCCGTAACAAATTCCGTAACCTTGAGAATGTTGCTTGAAAGCATCTCCATCTCTTGCTCTTCCTGCATTCTCTGCTCGAATATCTCCCTCTTCTCACGACGGTGCTTTGAACCTTTTGACTTACCCTTGCCTTCGCTCATTCTGGCGTAAGTCTCCTTGATTTGTTTCTGGATTTCGTCCTCGTCTACCTCAGCACGGTTGAATTTGAAGTTGTTTCTGCCTTTCTGCTTATTCTTTCCGTTCTTCTTCTCGTTCTGATGGTTGTCTCCGACTTTATTCACGTCAACCTTGGCTCCGCCCTTGTGTATTCTCTCCCTCTTGCCTTTGCCAGCCTCGTGATTATTCTCTTTCTTCTCTGAAGGTTTCTTCTCAAACTGAGACAAATCGATCTGACCGCTGATCTTCGGACCCTTGAGTTTTTCGACCTTGGTTTCGATATGCTCAGGAGCCTCTCTCTCAATAGGTTTTTCTACAGATTCTGTCTCAGAAGGTGATGTTGTTTCAGGCTTAACAGGATTCAGGTCGATTTTGCCTACGACCTTTATTTCGCGACGACCCTTGAGGGCTTTCTCTTCTTCAGGAGTATGGAAGACAGAAGCAACCTGGTCGCTTGAAGATTCTTCAGTTTTGTCAGGGGTAACTGCAGAGACGTTGCTCTTGATAATGATCTCATTGTCCAAAGGGGCATCGTCAGGGATATCTTTATGATGTTCCTGCTCGGTGATGTCCTTAACGGTTATGGCAACCTTCTTGGATTGCTCCTTAATCAACAATTCTTTGCCAAATTCTTTCGACACGAGGTCAAAAGCCTTTTGACTGATCTTAGCACCGGGGTTAGCCTCCACTTCAATTCCTTTTTTCTTCAGGAAATCGACCAGAGTACCCATGCCGATGTTAAAATCCTTTAAGATCTTACTAATTCTAATTACTCCTTCTGACATATTGTTTATCCTGTTAACTGATTGATATTAAATATTATTCGTCTTCAAATTCACTGCGAAGAATCTTCTGGACCTCAATTACGGTCTCTTCCTCGAGGTCTGCACGGTGGCTCAACTCATCTACGTCAAGCGCCAAAACGCTCTTGGCGGTATCGCAACCGATGCCTTTGAGGGCTTCGATGATCCACTCGTCAATCTCGTCAGAGAATTCGTCAAGCATTACGTCCTCTTCTTCGTTTGCATCATTCTCGTCCAACTCTCTGTAAGCCTCGATCTCGTAATCTGCCAGCATTCCGGCGAGGCGGATGTTGCTTCCTCCCTTACCGATTGCAAGCGAAACCTCTGAAGGCTTGAGATAGACTCTTACGCTCTTGTTCTCTTCGTCAAACTCCATGGAAGAAATCTTTGCAGGGCTCAACGCACGCTGGATCAGGAGCTGTTTGTTGGATGTCCAGTTGATGATATCTATATTCTCGTTTCTCAACTCGCGGACAATACCGTGAATACGGCTGCCTTTTACACCCACACACGCGCCTACAGGGTCGATTCTGTCGTCATAAGACTCTACTGCAACTTTTGCCCTTTCACCGGGGATGCGAACCACCTTTCTGATGGTGATAAGGCCGTCCAGAATCTCAGGAACCTCCTGTTTGAACAATTCTTCAAGGAAAGAGTTGGCAGTTCTGGACAGGGTGATAACAGGGGTGCTGTTTCTCATTTCGACATTGATAATTACCGCTTTTACGGTATCGCCTTTACGGAAGAAATCTGAAGGGATCTGTTCTGACTTAGGGAGAACAAGTTCGTTTCCGTTCTCATCTCTGACCAGCGCCTCTTTCTTCCATGACTGGTGAACTTCCCCTACTACTATCTCACCGACTCTGTCACGGTATTCATTATAGAGATTTGCCTTCTCTATATCCATAATGCGGCTTTGAAGATTCTGACGCAAATTGAGAATGCCGCGGCGTCCGAAGCTTGAGAGCTTCACCTCCTCGGTATAATCTTCACCAACCTCATATGAATCGTCTATTGCCTTAACTTCTTCAAGGGAAATCTGAGTGGCCGGATTCTCTACCGTTTCGACAACTTCTCTTGTACGCCAGATCTCGAAGTCTCCCTTGTCAACATTGACGATAATGTTGAACTGTGCATCTTCACCATACATTTTTTCAAGCTGGGTACGGAAAATGTCTTCCAGAACACCCATCATAGTTGGCTTGTCAATGCTTTTTAACTCTTTAAACTCAGCAAATGTGCTGATTAGGTTCAAACCTTCCATTATTGTTTATCTATTATTTAAATTTGATTACAGGTTTTGCAGTTTTAATCTCCTTGAAACTGATATGCTCCGTGCGGTGCTCGAGAACTTTCTTCTTCTGTCCATCCACTTTTACGAGAACGTCTGAAGAGACGTCTATTCCGTCTTCTTTGACACCCTCGAGAATTACTTTTTGTCTGGAGCCGTTTTTGGCAGTGACCTCTATCTCGCTGCCGACGAACTTTTTGTATTGTCTGGCAACTTTGAAAGGGGATGTCAGCCCGGCAGAGCCTACGGTCAAAGCAAAATCCTCGACATCTCTGCTGAGCTTGCTTTCGATGTAGTTGCTCAATTCTACGCAATCATCCAGAGAGATATCTTCATTTTCATTCTCAATAACGACTTCTATATCGTTATCGGCGCTGATCTTTATCTCGACAAGGAAAATATCTTTTCCGGTCAAATAATCGGCAACGGATTGCTCCAAAATATCTTTTTGCTTCATAAAAGGACAAAAAAAGAGGACTCTCGTCCCCACAAATCATTCGCGAAGGTACAACTTGCTCCTTTAATTTCCAAATGTTTAGCATATTATTTTATTTGTGTATATTTGCAAACTTATTGTATTGTAAGCAACACTCAGGATTATGCAGTTGACTGCACGGGAAATAGCTGACCTTTTGAACGGCGAGATTGTCGGCAACAAAGATGCGACAGTATCCGCTCCTGCTCGTATAGAATATGCAAAACCAGGCCATATCTGTTTCTTTGCGAATCCTAAATACGAGAAATACGTGTACAGCTCAAAGGCAAGTATCATCTTGGTAAACAAGACATTCGAGCCTTCACAGCCAGTTTCGGCCACTCTCATAAAGGTGGACGATGCCTATTCTGCAGTAACTGACCTGCTTGCTTATTATCAATCAAAGAAGAAGAATAAAGATCTGCTGAACAGTTCCGTTTTTCACTTGCTTTTCCGCAAAAAAAGAATCGGCAAGGGGACGAAAATCGGCGATTTTACATTCATCGGAAAAAATGTTACCATAGGCAAGGACTGTACGGTCTATCCTCAGGTTTTCATTGGGGACAACGTTACGATTGGAGACAATACGGTGCTTTATCCCGGTGTCAGGATTTACAATGACTGCATTATCGGAAGCAATTGCATCATCCATTCCAACGTTGTAATCGGAGCCGACGGATTCGGATTCGCGCCTCGCGAAGACGAGACTTGGAAGAAGATTCCTCAGACAGGAAACGTGATAATAGAGGATGACGTAGAGTTGGGTGCAAACACTACGGTGGACAGAGCCACAATGGGCTCAACCATTGTCCATAAGGGAGTCAAACTCGACGACCACTGTATGATTGCACACAACGTGGAAGTTGGAGAGAATACGGTAATGGCCGCTCTGACGGGAATTGCAGGATCCACTCATATCGGGAACAATTGCATTTTCGGAGGACAGGTCGGTGTGGCAGGCCATTTGCATATTGCTCCATATACTACCCTCGCTGCAAAAACAGGATTGATTAACAGTGTGAAAGAAGAGCACAAGGTGCTGATAGGTTCTCCTGCTTTCGATTACAACAGTTTTATGAGAGCCTACGTGAAGTTCAGAGCGAGCGGGAAAAAGGATTAATAATGAGACAAACTACATTACGTAAAACATATAAGTTTTCAGGCAAGGGTTTGCATACCGGAAACATCTGCAACCTTGAGTTGCACCCGGCTCCGGAGAATTTTGGAATCAAGTTTAAGAGGGTTGACATTTCCGACGACACCCTCATCCCGGCTTTGGCCACTTACGTGACGGCAGTCACTCGCAGCACCACACTGCAGTATGAGGGGATTTCAGTAGTGACTACCGAGCACCTCATGTCGGCCCTTTCAGGTTTGGGCGTGGACAATGCCCTGGTTACGTTGGACAATGAAGAATTGCCGATCCTTGACGGAAGCGCAAAAGTTTACGTAGACGCCATTCTCGCTGACGGGCTGCAGGAGCAGGCAGAAGAGAAAAAGTATTTCGTGGTGAAGGAGCCTTTTACATACAGGGATGGAGACGCTTTCATTCAAATCCTTCCATCCGAGAATTTTGAGGCGGAAATTACCATCGATTTCCATTCTCAGGTTCTGGGAATACAAAAGGCCCGCTTCATTCAGGGAAAGACCGATTACGCATCTCAAATCGCCCCTTGCAGAACATTCTGCTTCTATCACGAGATCGAAGCTCTTCTGCACATGAACCTTATAAAAGGCGGAGATTTGAATAACGCGCTGGTAGTTGTAGAAAAAGATCCTTCTCCGGAATCAATGCAGAAATTTGCAGAGATTTTCGGGCTTAAAGACGTCGTAGCAAAAAGAGGTTACCTCAGCTACTGTCAGCCATATTTCAGCAATGAGTGCGCAAGACACAAACTGCTTGACCTCATGGGAGATCTCGCTCTGATAGGAGCACCGATCAAAGGCAAGGTGATTGCCAACAAATCGGGACACCGCATTAATACTTCAGCTGTAAACCAGTTGATACAATTGTACAAATAGAATTCTTTATATGAGTAATTATTACGTTCACCCAAATGCAAAAATTGGCAAAAACGTCACTATCGAGCCTTTCGCATATATTGCAGAGAATGTCGAGATAGGTGACAATTGCTGGATAGGCCCTCATGCCGTAATCTTCGACTACGTCAAGATTGGCAACGACTGTAGAGTTTACCCTGGAGCAGTAATAGGTGCTGAGCCTCAAGACCTTAAATTCTCCGGCGAAGTATCGTGGGTACAGATTGGAAATAATACGACAATCAGAGAATACGCGACCATTAACAGAGGTACCGCAGCAAGCGGTAAGGCGCTCACCAAAATAGGCGACAACTGCCTCATTATGTCGTACGTTCACATTGCGCACGACTGCGTCGTAGGTAACAATTGTATTTTGGTAAGCCACGTCGGCATTGCGGGCGAGACAGACATTGATGACTGGGCCATTATCGGTGGCGGTACTCTGGTACACCAGTTCAGCAAAATCGGAGCTCACGCCATGGTCGGCGGTGCAAGCGCAGTCAACAAAGACGTGCCTCCGTTCATTCTGGCTGCCAGAAATCCTATCACTTATGAGGGAATCAACATCGTCGGTCTCCGCCGTCGCGGATTCACCTCAGCCGACATTGAGGAGATTAAGGCAATCTACAGACTCGTATACGAGAGCGACAACAATGTTTCTGACGCTACCCGCATAGTTAGTGAAATTTATCCTAACAGTAATAACGCAAAACTTATCGTCGACTTCATCACAGCCTCTAAGAGAGGTATCGTAAAATAACCTGCAATGTCTGCAGTATTCAATAATCCTCTGCTGAGCAGCGCATACTTGCCTCCGGCAGAGTATTTTTTTGTCCTTGCGAACAGTAACGGGGCCACAATCGAGTATTGCGAGACATTCCAGAAACAATCTTACAGAAACCGCTGCAATATCTACGCAACGGACGGTCCGTTCACGCTGCATGTGCCCGTCTGCCATTCTGAAAGACGGCTTGCCCCAATCAGCGAGACGAGAATCGACTACTCCAGAAACTGGGTTCATCAACACGAAATAGCTTTGATCTCCGCTTATCGCTCATCACCGTTCTTCGAATATTATTGGGACGGTTTCAAGGCCATTCTCCATTCCAAGCCTGAATTGCTGGTCGACCTCAACACTCAGCTTACAAAAAAATTGCTTGAAGAATTCAATATCGGCTGTGAACTGCGTTATTCCTCTGAATATCTCAAGAATCCTGAGGGACCGGATTTAAGGAATACCATTCACCCCAAGAATAAGGAAGACAACCTGATGAAAAAAAACGGAGCGGAGAAACCGTATTATCAGGTATTCTCCGCCCGTTTCGGATTTATTTCAAATCTTTCGGCCATAGACCTTCTCTTCAATGAAGGTCCTCAGGCTTGCGATTATCTTACATTTTAATTCTCAAAGTAGCCAGGAAGATATTCTGTTTATGATTAATGTTACCGACAGGAGCCGGGATGTTGTCATAATCAGAATACAGGGTGAAGTTTTGATTTACAGCTACTTTGCCTTGGTATGCGAGATCCAGGAAGGTCCTCATGCCCAAACGGAAACCAATTCCGGCTGAGTAATAATGAGAATCCTTGACAAAGCCCTGAATGCTGCTGACAGGTGTATAGTAATTGTATCCGCCTCTCAGTGCGATGCCTGGAGTGACATTGAATTCAAGACCGGCTCTGATTACGTGAGATCTCAGGAACATCTGGCTCATATAGCTGTTGTCACTTTGGAAGACGTTGTTGAGCCTGTTGGCGCTTTGCAGTCTGATCTTTCCGTAATCTGTCATTTCCCAGTCCAGACTCAACAATCCGTAAGAGCCGAAAGTGTAGGCGATACCTGCGCCCACCCTCATTGGAGAAATCATTCTGTAAGAATATTCTCCGGTAGGTGTCTCTTTAAATATCTCGACTGCCCCCTCTTCCTTTCCTCGCATTGTCTCATACCAAGTATCGGTAAGGGTATACCAGGTCGGAGTTGAAACCGTAACACCAAATCTCAAATTAGGAGTCGGGATGACGATGGCACCCAGCTTGAGGCCTACGCCCGCTCCGCTGGTAGACTGAGTATAGCTGTGTTGGAAATAGCTGAACCCTGTGTCGAATGCCCCTGGGTTTACTGCTCTCTCCTGATAGTATTCGCTGGAAGTCATTGACAGAGAATAGAGATTGAGGTTGGCTCCCAAATAGAGGAAGTCTCCGTAATTACCTGAAATGTTCAATGCTATCTCATCGTTTCCGCCAACCACGTTGCGTGAGAACGACTGAGTCAGCGGAGCATCCACAGTTGCATAAGGATAACCCAGTGCATTCACATAGACATTCTCTGTAGAAGCCAGATAATATCCGTCTCCATAATAGCCCCACTTCTGAATCATTCTCGTATCAAAACCCAAAATGGCTCTCCAAGGCACAGAAGTGTTGTTGTATGAGATTTTATCCATTGTCTCCCATGACACGCCTGTGATTCCTGAAGATTGAGCGGCCATCCAACTGGACATTGTACCGACATTATCCAAGGACATTAAGCCTGAAGCCTCGACTGCGGAATTGAAACTTGCTACTCTGTTTACGGAAATACCTACGCTTAAGCTCTGCCAGCCATTGTTGCCACTTAGAGGAAGCACTGTCTGGAAAGCCAGATTAGGGATTCCCACTTTGGTGAATCTCGGGTTACTGCCGCTGTTAAGGTATACTGAACTACTGCTCACATCGTAAACTCCTCCTGTGAAATTCATTTCACCCGTCATCAACATACCTGATGCTGCAGGGTTGACAGAGATGGCGCTTAAATCACCGCCTACCGCTGTCAGCGCGTTACCCATGGATAGCGCGCGGGCGCTACCTATCTGATTTCTCTGAGAGAACAATAACGCTTGTTCTGCTCCTTGAGCATAAGCGGCAACGGATAATATCATTGCCGCCAATGCCAACATAATATTCTTCTTTTTCATAGCCATTGTTATTTAGCTAGCGGATTCCACCGCCACCGCTTCTTGACGAGCCTGCACTTGAAGTTGAGCTGACACCCATTGAGCTGCTTCCGGTAGGACCACCTGAGTAGCCTTGTCTTACAGAACCGCCACCGCTATTTCCCGGATTGACAGGAGAGCTGTATGTGCTTGTTCTGCTTGAACTCTGGCTTGAGCTCTGAGTGTTTCTCTGGTTATTAGAACCACTTCCCTGACGGACATTACCGCTTGAAGATCCGGAAGAGTTATTCGAATTAGTAGAACTGCTGTTATTTCTTATAACCGGCTGTTGACCACGTGAATTGTTTTGAGATTCACGAGTAGTTCCCTGTCTGACGCTTCCTGAGTTTACGTTGCCACCTTCGTTCCGACCTGACTTAACCTGTACGGAGCCGTTGTTGGCAGCATTGTTACTCCTCTGAACTCCTTGATTGTATGAAGGAGAAGAAGTGTTGCCTCTGACTTGTGAATAAGAACTTCCGCTGCGGATTCCGTTTGAAGGGCCTGCTACCACACCGCCGGAATTCCTTGCAGGAAGGACTGACTCACGGCGACCGATTACAGTATTTCTGTTAATCGAGTGAGCTGAGTGATAAGGAGCGTTGTAATAGTGGTAAGAATTGTAATACGGAGTATATGAATACCAGTGGTGATATCCAGGATACCAAGGGTCATACCAGCCTGAGTAGCCACCCCACCAAGGGTCGTACCAAGCAGGGCCGAACCCTACGTTCCATCCCCAATAAGAATTCCAACCCACATTCCATCTCCAGTTCCACAGCCAAGTGTGATTGTTCCAACTTACATAATTGTGATAACTCCATGGAGAATACCAGCCGTAAGCGCTTCCCCACCATGGATTATACCAAGGATCATCAATTGTAATCAAATTGATTGTAATATGTTGAGAGCCTTTGAATTTATTCAAACGGTCTGCATAGGACTCACCCGCATTGAGGGCATAGATATCTCGGTCATAATCGCGCAAGTATTCTTTTGCTTCGGCCAAGACTCTGTCGTTACGATAGTTTGTGCGATAATAAACCGCATCGTCGTAGATACTTGATGAATAATAATTACCCATCACCCCACACGAACTCAAAACTACCGACAGAAAGAGCGCAATAATTAAAAAAACCTTTTTCATAATTACCTCCTGCTAAAGTGTTAGTAATTTTTTCTAAATTTGTGAGCCTTCTACGGCTTTCATTACAAAAATATCAAAAAATATACCAATCAAAAAATTATGGCTAAAGAACTAACGAGCAAAGAAGAGAATTATTCACAATGGTACAATGACCTGGTGGTAAAAGCTGATTTGGCGGAGAATTCTGCAGTGAGAGGATGCATGGTCATAAAACCCTATGGATATGCAATTTGGGAGAAGATGCACGACGTACTGGACAGAATGTTCAAGGAGACGGGACACCAAAACGCTTATTTTCCTCTTTTTATACCTAAATCGTTCCTTAGCAGGGAAGCCGAACACGTCGAAGGATTCGCCAAGGAGTGCGCCGTGGTGACTCACCACAGACTTATGACAAACCCTGACGGAGAGGGCGTGGTAGTGGATCCTTCAGCCAAGCTGGAAGAAGAGCTGATAGTAAGGCCTACCTCAGAGACTATTATCTGGAATACATATAAGAACTGGATTACATCTTGGAGAGATCTCCCTATTCTCGTCAACCAATGGGCTAACGTCGTAAGATGGGAGATGAGGACAAGGCTGTTCCTGAGAACCGCCGAATTCCTGTGGCAAGAAGGTCACACAGCTCACGCTACCGCTGCCGAAGCTATGGAAGAGGCAACGAGAATGGTGAACGTCTATGCAGAATTCGCCCGCAAGTACATGGCGGTCCCTGTCATCGTAGGACACAAGAGCGAGTCGGAGAGATTTGCGGGAGCAATCGATACACTCTGCATCGAAGCCATGATGCAGGACGGCAAGGCCCTTCAGGCCGGAACATCCCACTTCCTCGGACAAAACTTCGCAAAGGCATTCGACGTTCAGTTCGCCAACAAAGAGGGAAATCTGGAGTACGTATGGGCTACTTCATGGGGCGTTTCCACCCGTCTTATGGGAGCTTTGATAATGGCTCACAGCGATAACAACGGATTGGTACTGCCTCCGAAACTCGCTCCTATCCACGTGGTTATGGTCCCTATCTTCAAGACTGAAGAGGAGCATTCTGCAATAGTGGCCAGGATGGAAGAGATGAAGAAAGAAATTGAAGCCAAGGGCTACACCGTCAAGATTGACGACAGAGACAATTTGCGTCCGGGCTTCAAATTTGCAGAGTGGGAACTTAAGGGCGTACCTGCCAGAATTGCAATCGGTCCACGTGACCTTGCAGCCGGCACTTTGGAACTTGCCCGCCGTGACACTCTCACAAAAGAAACTTTGCCTGAGGCCGGTATCGGCGAGAAGATAGACGCCCTGATGGAAGAGATTCAACAGAATATTTACCAGAAAGCTTACGATTTCAGAGAATCTCACACCATCAAAGTGGACACCTGGGAAGAGTTCAAGGAGAAGATTGAAC
>JAFSTD010000096.1 GCA_017450655.1 Bacteroidales bacterium
AGGGCTCGCTCCCTTCAAGTTGAACGACAAATGGGGTTTTATCGACGAAAAAGGTGATTGGGTTGTCAAGCCTGAGTTTGATGGCGCAGAATCATTCTCTGAAGGGCTTGCCCTTGTCCGCCGCGGAGAGAAGTGGGGCTTTATAGATAAAACCGGAGAATTTGTCATTCAGCCCGATTATCTCGCCGTCCGCTCATTCAGGAACGGACTTGCAAGAGTGGAGGACAACGGCTTTGTGGGCTATCTCAATCGAAAGGGAGATTGGGTCTGGGAACCACGGAAATAACCGTCATTCACTGTAATTGTGGTCGATCACGATGTTGATGGTCTTATCCGGCAGAAGCGACTGCAATTCTTCCAGCAACTCCTTGCAGAAAGCGGCTTCATCGTGAACCGAATAATCCGGGATTACATCCACTGTTATCGTATTTTCATTCTCCGAGTAGTAGAATCCGTGTACCTGGACAATATCTTTATGCGCCCCTAATGTGCGCAGAACCAGACTCTGCATCTCTTTCTGCTTGTTCTCCCCTGTGGCGATGGCATATATGCCGACAGTCATTATGATGTTGTGATTCTGGTACATCATAACGGAAATTCTACGGGTAAGTCCGTGAATCTCGTGGGCGGTAAGAGTATCGTTTACACTGATGTGAAGAGAGCCTATCATGATGTTCGGCCCGTAATTGTGGAGAATGATGTCGTAAACCCCGTGAACTTCATCGAGGGCCATTATTTCTTTTTTGATTTCGCTTACCAGATCGGGAGACACTCGCGCTCCAAGCAATTCTCCGACAGGTGAGGAGAGCATCTCAATACCGGCCTTGATGATGATAATTGAGATCAGCGTACCGAGAATACCGTCGAGGGAAACGTTCCACAGGAGCATGATTCCGGCTGATACCAATGTCGAGAGGGTGATTACGGCATCGAACAAGGCGTCCGAACCGGATGCGAACAGGGCGTCGCTGTTGAGCTCTTTGCCTCTTTTCTTGACGTAACTGCCGAGAACCAGTTTCACGACTATTGCGACTATAATGACTGTCAGGGTAGTTGCTGTATAAGAAGGTGTGGTCGGCTCTATTATCTTCTTGACAGACTCTATAAGCGATGTAATACCTGCAGATAGGACGATTACCGCTATGATCATGGCGCTGAAGTACTCTATTCTGCCGTGACCGTACGGGTGCTTACGGTCGGCCGGTTTTTGAGCCAGTTTGGTGCCTATGATTGTAATCACGCTTGAGAGGGCGTCGCTAAGGTTGTTGATCGCATCCATTACGATGGCGATACTGTTGGCGAGAGTGCCGACAAGCGCTTTGAAACCGGCCAGAAGGACATTGGTGATAATGCCGATGATGCTGGTTTTTACTATTTGCGAACTGCGTGAATCCGATTTCATTATTAGTCCTGTTTTTTATTTGAAAAAGAATGTATCATAATATGTCCAAATATATAAAATTTGTTCTAATTTTATAATTTGAAATGCGGCCTGACTTTTGCCAGGTCAGACTAAAGACAAATAATTCAAACCCCATTCATATGAAACGTATTCTTACAACGCTCGTTTTTTCTTTAGCAGCATTGGTCATATTTGCTCAAAATGTTCCTCAAGGAATGAGAGCGGAAATAGCATCTGTCAACCAGGAAGATAACGTTGATTCAAGGACTTATACTATCTTCAAATATCAAGAAGAGGATGGCACGGTAAATTACTACATGAGCCTCGGTCGCTCCTTCAATATTATATCCATAGTATCTGACATCGGCACTTCGACGCTTGATCACGTGGATGAAACTTGCATCTACATGGGGCAGTCAGTTGATGACGTATTTGAAGCTCTGGACAAGTTGCTTGAAGTCTCTGGCGAAGATGTCGGTACCGTAGTAACCTACCCGTGCAGACTGGTCGACGGAATAGGAAGAATTACAGGTGAAAGTACAGCTACCTGCACAGTAGTCAAGCGTTTTCTCCAAAACAAACGCCTTAATTTCCAGTTCCAGAGCGGACGCAATACCGCATCAGTAGATATGACTCCTGCAACCATCAAATCTTTGCGCTGGACTCTGAACGTCAGCAATAAGATCAATCCTCAATAGCCAGTTTTTAGGATCTTATTTATTTAACCCTTTTCTGTATTTGAGAGGGGAAGTTCCGGTTTTTGAGGTAAAAAACCGGGTGAAGTGATTTGAGTGGGAGAAACCGAGTTCTTCGGCTATCTCACTAATCGGCATCTCTGTGGTTGAAAGGAGTTTCTCAGCCGCATTGATAATCTTTCCCTGAATGAAATCCTTAGCAGAAATATGCAATTCTTTTTTAACCAGAGATCCGAAGTAGTTCGGTGAGAGATTGAATTGATCGGCAGCCCAACTGACGTTTGGAGTCCCTTGTTGAGCAGCACTTCCGCTCGATAGATAACTGTCTATCATTGTTTCGAGGGTATGTCCTAAATTATATTTGGCACTGTTCCTGATAGCATACCGCTGCTCGTAAAAACGCTTGCAATAACTCAGCAGCCGCCCTATGCATAGACGAATCATATGATTGGTAAGATAATCCGGAGTTTGTAGCAGTTCTGCAAAAGTATTCTCGTAACATCCTGTAAGGATGCCATGTTCACGGTCATCAAGAGTAAGTGCTTTGTCAAAATCATAGTTGAAGAAATCAAACATGTAAAAATCACGGCCAAGCCCAGTTTTTATTATCAGTTCGGGGCGAAAAGCCAGAATCCATCCTTTTCTTTTCGCTGTGTAGTCGACTTTAATCGACATAGACTGACCCGGAAGAAGGGTTATAATGCTTCCCGGTTGATAAACTATGGCATTACCGTCTTTACGGAGTTCTCCGAAGACAGAATCAAACAGAATGACGCAGTACATCCCCCAATCCCTCTCTTCATAAAAAGACGTGTCACTTCTGGCAAGATCTCCAATTGTCACAAGAGGGTGAAAAGTCGGTTGATGAAAGAAATGATTGAATTTAGTTATATCCATATGACAAAGATAGGTAATATGGGTAGATAGTTTTGGTAAATATTGCAATAAT
>JAFSTD010000005.1 GCA_017450655.1 Bacteroidales bacterium
AAGAAATTAATTAAATTATACAATTCTATATTATGAAGAAATTAGTACTAATCTCTCTTGCTCTTGTTGCATTCGTATTCGCAACAAACGCACAGACACCTAACTATGCGCTCGCCGAGAGGTTCTCTGAGACCAACATAGCCAATATGGTCTTCAGTACAACCGTCACTCCGGGCTGGTACAAGAACTCAGATAAATTCTGGTATTCTTACAAAACAACCAAAGGCACTCAATATTACATCGTTGACCCTGTCGCTAAAACAAAGACACCTATCTTCAATATGACAAGGCTCGCTATGCAGCTTACAGAACTCATTCACGATCCGTTTGATGCAGAGCATATTCCAATTCAGGGCTTCAGAATGACTTCTGACAACGTTTTCACTTTCAGCGTTCCAAGCACGGTGAAAGTAAACGGCAGGGCAAAGACATTCCGCTTTGAATACAATGCCTCTACCGGTGCGCTCACAGACATCACTGATAGAAAAGATCCTGTCAGACTTCCGTCTTGGGCTAACCTCTCACCTGATAAAACCAAGGCTGTATTCTCTAAAGGATATAACCTCTATTGGATGAGCTATGAGGACGTTCAGAAACTTATGGAAAACCCTAACGACAAGAGTGTTGTTGAGCACCAGTTGACCGATGACGGTATCAAAGACTTCGGATATGGCGGAAGAGGAGACACAAACACTCGCAGCAGCGCCAACGGAGTTTGGAGTCCTGACGGAAAGTACTTCGTAACCACAATTTCTGACCAGAGAATGATTAAGGATATCTGGGTAATCCACAGCACCGCTATGCCTCGCCCTACCCTTGAGACATACAAGTATCAACTTCCGGGAGAGCCAAGTCCACAAGTATATATGTACTGCTTCGATATGACCACGGGCCAACGCAGACCTGTAGACATTGCAGCATACAAAGACCAGTCTGTAGGAATGCTCAGCAAACCTCGTAAAAATGCCGATGCTTTCAACGAGATTAATTTCCGCACCTGGGTCGGTGACAACACCACTTTCTACATCAGACGTACAAGCCGTGACTTCAAGAGGGTTGACGTCTGCAAAGTAAACGTAAACGACCTCAAAGCTGTAAATGTTATCGAAGAGCGCCTCAATACCTATGTAGATTCAGGCAGCTGGCAATTGCTCGACAATGGTACGGAGATGCTTGAATGGTCAGAGCGCAACGGCTGGGCTAACATCTATCTGTACGGTACTGACGGCACACTCAAGAAGAACATCAACGACGCTGACTATCACGTAAACAGCATTCTCTCAGTTGACCAGAAGAACAGAGTTCTCTACTTCTCTGCTACCGGAGTCGACAAAGAGGAGAATCCTTACTACGCTCACATATACAGAATTCCGTTCACAGGAGGTACTCCTAAGAGACTTGACGAAGCTAACCACCATTCAAGCGCTGTAAGCTTCAGCGATGACGGCAAATACTTCGTAAACAACTATTCAAGAGTTGACTGCACTCCTAAATCCACTTTGTACGACAACAACGGTAACAAGGTTATGGATTTGGAAGAGGCTGACCTCTCACTTCTCTTCGCAGCAGGGTATCAGTTCCCTGAGCAATTCAAAGTCAAAGCAGCCGACGGAGTAACCGACCTTTGGGGCGTAATGTACAAACCGTTCGATTTCGATTCTACAAAGGTTTATCCTATTCTGGACTATGTATATCCGGGACCTCAGCAAGAAGGTAACCAGATCTCTTGGAGCATGGAAAAGACTCACCGTCTTGACCGTCTGGCACAGGTAGGTTTCATTGTCGTTACCGTTGGCCACCGCGGAGGTCACCCTAACCGCTCTAAGTGGTATCACAACTACGGTTACGGCAACTTGCGTGACTACGGTTTGGAAGATCAGAAATACGCTATCCAACAGCTTGCAGCAAGACACAGCTTCATCGACATTGACCGCGTAGGTATCCACGGACACTCAGGCGGAGGATTCATGTCAACTGCAGCAATGCTTGTATATCCTGACTTCTTCAAAGTAGCGGTATCCTGCGCCGGCAACCACGACAACAGCATCTACAACCGCGCATGGAGTGAGAGACACCATGGTGTTGACGAGATTATCACTCCTGAAGGAGATACCACTTTCCACTACAGCATCGACGTTAACCAAGAGTTGGCTAAGAACCTGAAGGGCCATATCCTCTTCGTTTACGGTGAGGTTGACAACAACGTTCACCCAAGCAACACTTTGAGGGTTATCGACGCCTTGATCAAGGCTAACAAACGCTTCGATATGCTCGTTCTCCCTGAGAGACAGCACCACTTCGACGGTATGATTGACTACTTCTTCTGGAAGATGGCCGATTACTACAGCGAGTGGCTGCTTGGTTCTTCCAACAGAGCGGAGGTGGATATCAAGGAGCTGAACAACAGCGGAAGCAAATAGGCTTTCCGTGTGATAATGAAAAAGGCTTGCAGTGATGCAGGCCTTTTTTATTTAGAATTTCAACAGTCGGCCCTCTGGCGACGTCACCTCAATTTTCACCCTGACGACATCTTCGGGGAGCAGTTCCTCTATCTTCTCGGGCCATTCTATAAGACACAGGTGGCCACTGTAGAGATATTCGTCAAGTCCTATGTCCTGAGCTTCGCTGAGGCGGTTGATTCTATAGAAATCGAAGTGATAGACCGGTTCGCCACGGGATGTCCGGTACTCGTTGACAATGGTGAAAGTCGGGCTGCAGACAATGTCTTCAACGCCCAGCACGTCACACAGAGCAGTGATGAATGTGGTCTTGCCGGCTCCGAGGTTGCCGTAGAATGCCACCACTCTTTTATCACCAAGATCAGCCAGGAATTGTTCGGCCGCTTTGTGAATCTCTTTTAAAGAATTGATTCTGATTACAGTCATCTACGGTTCGATTATCGGGTACAAATATAAAAAAACGTCCTGAAAGTCGAGACCTCCAGGACGTTGTGACAAAAAGGAACTGCGCTTACTGCAATTTAACCTTCAGGCTTGAGTTACCACCCATCTTAGAATTAAGATTGATAGTCAGTGTAGTGTTTGCAGGATTGCTGGTAGCGATTGTGTAACGGTATGTAGTCACACTGTTACCTTTGGTTCTGAATTCTGCTTTGCTGCCTACGCTGACAGCTGCTTTGGTGATTCCTCCTCCGCCATAACTTGTAGTGGTTGCTGCCATTGATGATGATACAGGCTCTATCAACGTACCGCCGCTTACTGAAGCGGTCATAACGTCAGGAGTATTTTGTTTCATCATAATTGCGCGGTCACTGGCTGTAGGGAAGATCTTGTCGTTTACAACGTCAACTTCTACCTGGTATACACCGTTTGCGACTTTGTTGACTACAGGATTCTTCAATTCAAGCTTAGGAAGTTCGCGGAGCATATTGAATACAAGGCGGCTCTGACGGTAAGCCTCATCCTCGATGTAGCGTGGAGGAGGTGTACGTCCGATGTGTTTCTTGTATGTACCGCCAATCATAATCTTGCCGAACTGAGGGTGATCAACCTCATGAGGTTTAACCCAAGCGTCTTCGCCGAGATCATTCTTCACCCAACGGATGTATTCGTCTGTTGTCACACGGCCGTCGCCGTCAGTATCTGCGTATGGAGAATTACCATCGTAAAGCTCAATCAATACTGAGTAAACGCCTTTCAGATAATACATACTTGAAGGGGTCTCACCGTATTCATTTGCAGGAATTTGATGATAGTCTTTCAAAGTGTACAGAGCGTTTGTAACGAACTTGCCCATAACGTCTGCATCATGCTGATATGCTGCATCAACATCATACGGTTTCTTGAAAGTAAAATTGTCAGTAACAACCGGAGCTGCAGCATAACGAGTATTTGGTGTTCTTTGAACTGCAGCTGCAGGCGGATACTGGAACATTACCTCACGGCCCACATTGTGGTAGTTGAAATCCACAAGGATGTTCTTGCGAGGATATACGAAGTTCCACATATTGCGAACTACAGGCTCTGAAAGAGGATAGGTCTTACCCATACTCTTACGGAAATCGAACGGGAACAGACGGTTAGGGTCGATACCACCCAGGTCGTCGTCATTCATTCTGCCGTCACCGTCGTTGTCGTAACCTTCGGTACCCAGAGAACGGTAACGCTTGCCGTCCCATACTGATCCTGCAGGGATTGTGACGAAACGGAGTCCGTCATCGCTGATGCGGTAGTTTCCGTTAGGATCCTCAATATACATTGTAGAAATGTCACCGTCACCGTCAACATCCTCTGTCATATCTTCATCGAACAGACCGTCCTTGTCATCATCTACAGGGCGGAACGGCTCGCGAGGGTTGCTTTCCGTGTTAGGGAAGCGGAGATAACTGTCGTTAGCGTCGACGTTGAACATAGGGAGAATGTAAAGAGTGGTACGGTTTACAGTCTCATATACGTCCGGATCATATTTGTAACGGGTGAGCACATACCACGCAAGGTACAGCGCATCCATTGAACCGTTGACCTCATTACCGTGAATAGCTCCGTCAACCCATATTGCAGGTTTGTCAGTGTCCTTTCCGGTCTTGAAGTTTGTAATTGTAAGCACCCACTGATCACGGCCCATACGGCTCTTACCGATACTCTCGATCTTGCAGATGTCAGAATACTGCTTTGCAAGCTTATGCATTATGTCAGCAATCTGATCGTATGTGTAATACTGCTTCCAGTTGATTACGAAGTCATTCTCACCGTGTGCATCGCCGAAAGCAACTTTGTTAGGTTGTGCAGTTGCAGGCAAGCAGATAAGCAAAAGGGTTACAGCAAGTAATAAATATTTTTTCATAGTTGTGTCCTCCTTTTAGTATTTAACATTTTGCACTACAGTGCCACCTTTAAGTGAAGAAGCGACAATCTTAAGAGGCTCATTGCCTTCTACTGCAACAGTCCACTTGACAGTACTTCTGTTATTTCCTGAGAATCCCGGAATAGTACCGGTACCATAGAGGTTGCCGAGTTTCTCGTTGGCGTTGCTTGACAGGATAGTAATCTTGTTGTTTGCACCGATAAGCCAAGCTACATCACCGCGGCAAAGAGCTACTCCGTCAGTGCCCTGAGGGCTTGTTGGGAGGAAACCTTTGTTTACTATATCGGCAGTTACGCTGAGAACTCTGGTATTGCCCACTCTTGAGATTGTCTCAACTTTGACATTCTCTATGGCCATTTCAGGCATAAGGCTCATGCAGTAAGTGTCGAATGCGAATTGACGTTCGCAGATATTGAGAACGTTTTCGCCAGGATAAGCGTTGTTGTTAGCCAAAGCCACCCAACCGCCTACTTCACAGTCTCCGTAAGTAGGGTGTTTTGCTTTAGTCCAGTCCAGGTACATTCCTTTGCTCTTTGCATAGTTGATAAGAGCGTTTTGATAGTCATTTCCTGAGAGACCTTTCAGAGAAGGAATCTCCTGTGAAGGGTTCCAAAGCTCTGTAACCATTGAATAGATACCGTTCTGAACGTAGAGCCAATCAAGGAACAGTCCATAGTAAGGACCGTCTGCAAAAGAGCCTTTCCATACATTCTCAAGCTTTTCAGCTCCGAAGAGTTCCTGATATTTTTTACCGAGAATCTGGTCATAAACTGCGAGGTCGCGAGGTTTGACAGATTGATCCGAAGCAGAACCCAGCGGACGATATACGTGACCGCCCTGAGTGTGGTACTCATTAACCATGAAGATGTTAGGGTGTGATACGATGAATTCGCACATCACCTGTGTCTCGATAGCAGACGTAGCATAGTCACCTGAACCGGCAGGCATAAGGGTTCTTGTATTCCACCAAGCCTCAGGGAAGTTACGGTTAAGGTCGATACCTGCATCAGGAAGCGCCTCGATTGTAACTGAATACCTCTGGTCAGCAGGAACTGTCTCATTACGTCCGATGCGAACCATCCTGAGCGGATTTGCAGGGTCAATCTTGTAACCTCCGTTAGGATCTTTGTAGCGAACCTGAGAATACTTACCGTCTTTGTTAACGTCTTGACGGAAAGGAGTTCCCACTTGATTCATTGAGTTAACACGCTGAGGAGCGCCAAGTTGAACAGAATTGTACAGACCGTCTACGTTGATAGCCGGAATGACGTAAGCAACTTTGGTGTCAATGAAATTTGTGATGAACGGATCTGTACCGTAGCCGGAAACCATCTGGTCGATGAAGTACAAGCATACTTCGTTACCTGTAACCTCGTTTCCGTGAGTACATCCGGTGATCAGATAACCTGCCTTGCCTTGTTCAGCAGGCTGTTTCGGAGGATTTGGAACCTCCAGCTTACGTTCGTAAACCAGAGTCTTCTCAAGATCCAGAGTAGTTCCTGTCTTCTTGTTGGTGATTGCCAACACGTAGATAGGTCTGTTCTGAGTACTGCGTCCTATCTCTACCAAGTCTGTGATGTTGGGGTAAGCCTTGTTCACAGCCTTCAGATAATCAACAGTACCGGTGTAGCCGTGGTATTTGTCAAAAGAGATAGCAACTTTTGACGCAGCATAGGTAGCGCCGCTTGTAAAAAGCAGCAGTACCATTACAACCACAATACTTCTGATTTTAAGATTCATATAACTGTTGTTTGATTAAAGAAATTCCGTAAGAGAAAAACCTCCTAAAGTTAAAAAAATCATTTTAATCTATCAAGACTTCTGAATTGAACAGCTTCGGAGATATCCGTGTAATCTATTGATTCTTTACCTTCTAGGTCTGCTATTGTTCTGGCCAATTTTAGAATTCTGCTGTACGCGCGCGCCGACAACTGCAGTCTGTCAATCAGATTCGTCAGGAAAATCCTCTCTGCAGAATCTATTCTGCAATACCTGGAAATCAGTGAAGCGGTCATCCTGGCATTAGTAAAAATGGCTTCATCCTTGAACCTTTCCTGCTGTATCTGGCGGGCTCGCATCACCCTCCTGGCTATGTCGCCACTTGATTCTTCCTTACGGTCACCGGTAAGATTCTCCGGAGATACTCTCTCTACGTAAACATGCATGTCGATTCTGTCGATAAGAGGACCGGAAAGCCTTGACAGATAATTGTTTATCATCGCCTGAGAGCAGTTGCACCGGTTTGACTTGTCTCCGTAATAGCCGCATGGGCACGGATTCATTGAAGCCACCAGCATAAAAGAACAGGGAAATTCCGCTTTGTATCTGGCTCTTGAGATGGTGATTCTGCCGTCTTCGAGTGGCTGGCGCAGCATATCCAAAGTGAGTTTGCTGAATTGTGCAATCTCATCCAGATAGAGAACTCCGTTATGAGCCAGAGAAATCTCTCCCGGGGAGATGTCATGACCACCACCGAGCAAAGACACTTTGCTTGCGGAATTATGCGGAGAACGGAAAGGACGCTCTTTCATCAAGCCGTAGAAGCCGATTGTTTCTCCCGATATAGAATAAATCTTGCTGGTTTCTATCGATTCTTCCCTGGTCATAGGAGGGAGAATTGATGGCATGCAACTCGCCATCAGGCTTTTGCCGCAGCCCGGGCTGCCAATCAGAATGATATTGTGGCCGCCTGCAGCCGCGATTTCAAGTCCTCGTTTTGCCAGATACTGTCCTTTGACATCGGCAAAATCGGCTGGTGGAAGAGATTCGGCAGTTTCACGGACGCCCTTCCTGATTACCTTCAGATGGGAAACGTCCGTTTTCCCTTGGATAATGGAGATCACATCCGCCAGATTACTGACGGCATATTTGTCAATTGTGTCAATGTCAACCGCTTCCGGGGCTGAATCAGCCGGGAATATGCACCCTTTGAAACCTTTGCCGGCTGCATGATCGGCAATCGGAAGAGTGCCTGTCACCGGTCTGATGGAGCCGTCAAGAGCCAGTTCTCCCATCATAAGATATCCGTCCAGATCCTGAGCTTCTACCTGTTCTGAAGCGCACAGCAGTGTCATCGCTATGGCCAGGTCATAGGCGCTTCCGGATTTCTTGATGTCGGCCGGGGCCAGATTGATTACTATTTTTTTGCCCGGAATACGGAAGCCGTAGCTGCGAATCGCGGTCAAGACACGTGTCAGGCTCTCCCGCACGGCATTATCCGGAAGGCCGACAATCATTATACCGATTCCGTTGGAGACGTCCACCTCAACGGTTATCGTCACCACTGAAAGACCAATGCAAGTGGCGGAATAAGTTTTACAAAGCATTTTTATTTGCAAAACTATTCCCCGCGGAGACAAAAGAGAAAGCGATGCAGGGGGCATCGCTTGTTATTCTCTTATTCTAAAAATCTGTATTTTTTTTAAAAAAGGCAATCGCTTCAGAATGGGCGGTTTACATAGAAACGGAAACCTGCCGCCAATCCGAAACTGAACGGCTGATTGGTATGGAGACTGATCGGCTGGTTGGTATTGAAGAAGTAGTTGGCGGTAGGCTCCACGTACAGGCCGAATACTGAAACCGGTCTCCATTCTGCACCCACACCGGCATTTACAGAGAGTTGAACTCCCTGAATACCATTCTCCTTCAATTCCTGACTGCCGTAAACATATCTCTGTTTCAAACCTTTGTCAACCGCACCGCCTGCCTTGGCGTAAACGGTGAAAGGACCGTAACGCAGGAACCTGTAGTAGGCATCCAGAGAAACTCCAAGGTAGTGGAGCTGCATAGACGTCCTCCTGTAGCCTACTTTGTTTACATAAGCATCGAAGGAGGTCTCGAGATATGAATAATTCAAACCAAGGCCGAGAGAAAAATTCTCAGTCAGGTCAACTACGCCGTTGATTCCGAAGACAATCGGCATAGAATACTGACTCTTGGAGATCTGCTCTATTGAAATGTTATTAGAACTTCTGTCGGCGAGATTGGCTGCAAACATCGGCGCAGAACTGGTCGCATCATTCGCTCCGAAATTAGGAAGCGCGCTTGCAAGAATGCCGACAGTGAAACCTCTTGCAGGGGAATCAGATTCTATCTGCTCTACCGTGCCCAAATCTCTGATATCAGGACGCTCATACTCGTAACTTCTGGTATCGGGAGCGGGAGTGACGGTAACAACCGGAGTCTGTTCAGTTTCAGTTATCGTCTCAAGCACAGCGGGAGCAACCGGAACAACCGGAGCTGCAGGCTCAGACTCTGCTGAAGGCTGAGAAACTGATGTAGCAAGAATCTCTTTGCCGGAAACGGAGATGCTTTTTATCTGCTCTTCAATCGGAAGAACAGGTGTCTCCTCAACCGGAGCTACGACTTCCTCGACTGTAGTCTGCGGCTCAGCAGGAGCGACTGCGACTACGGCAGGTAATGAAGGCTGCTTCTCGCCTTTGTCTACGGCAAGAACAAGGCCCACGGCAAGACACGCAGCGGCCGCCAGAGATATCGCTGATACTCTGAACGCCACTTTGCGACGGTGAGCCACCACCATTCTTTTTTCAATATCAGACCACAAACCGTCACCGACTTCAATCTGATATCCTTCCAATTTTTCCCTTATAATCCGGTCAAATCTGGAATCTGTCATATTATTCATTACGTTTTATTCTTTCCAATAACCACGTCCTTGCCCTGCTTAACTGAGAACGGGATGTCCCCTCAGATATTTTCAACATCTTCGATATCTCGGAGTGGTCAAAACCTTCGATTACATATAAGTTGAATACGGTCCTGAAGCCTTGGGGAAGAGCATTTATCAACTTCATCAATTCTTCGACCTGAATATCTTCAATCGTGTTGCACCTTGGATTGTCAATTGTCTCGGCAAGTGCTATATCATCAGAGAATTTGAGAGCATCATTTTTTCTGAGCTGCATCAACGCCTTGTTTACGAAAATACGTCTTACCCAGCCTTCAAAAGAACCGTCTCCCTTATATGAACCTATCTTATCAAACAACGTCACAAAGCCTTCCTGAAGCACGTCTTTTGCAGTCTCAACGTCCGGGACGTACCGTCTGCAAACAGCCATCATCTTAGGTGCAAAAAACCTGTAGAGCTCTCTCTGAGCTACAGGATCATGCTTCAGACATCCGTCAATAACTTTTGAAAAGTCGTTATTCACATCGGCTAATGTTATGATGCAAAAAAAAGGTGTTTTGTTGCATCAACGTTAAAAAAAATTACTTAAAAAGCTTCCGGCAAAGCGTCGGGACATCCGGAACTGCCACTACTTCAATATTTTTCTTTGAGAATGAACTTTCCTTGTTGAAAGAGGAAACGTAGATCTTCTTGAATCCCAATTTTTCCGCTTCAGCGATTCTGCGTTCTATCTGACCTACCGGACGAATCTCCCCGCTGAGTCCAACCTCACCGGCGAAACATGTATCGAGCGGCACCGACAGGTCGAAGTTTGAAGAGAGGATGGCTACTATTACGGCAAGGTCACAGGATGGGTCGGTAATTCTCACTCCGCCGGCCACGTTCAGAAAGACGTCTTTAATTCCCAGCTTGAAGCCAGCCCTCTTTTCCAAAACGGCCAGAAGCATATTCATCTTTCGGACGTCAAAACCTGTGGCGCTCCTCTGAGGGGTGCCATAAGCTGCAGAACTTACAAGTGCCTGAATTTCAATCAAGAACGGACGCGTACCATCCATCATTGCCGAAATCGCTATTCCGCTCAGATCCCCTTTGTGCATCGGAATCAGCATTTCCGAAGGATTGCTGACTTCTTTGAGTCCTGTTCCGGTCATCTCGAACACGGCCAGTTCATCGGTAGAGCCAAACCTGTTCTTTATGCTCCTGAGAATACGATAAGAGCCCTTGGTGTCTCCTTCGAACTGCAAGACCACGTCCACGATGTGCTCCAGGACCTTCGGGCCTGCAATTGCCCCCTCCTTAGTGATATGACCTATCAGAATGACGGGGACATTGTACTCTTTGGCATACCTGAGGAGCAGATTTGCACATTCTCTTACCTGGGAAACACTTCCGGCCGAAGATTCCACATTCTCGCTGTAAATAGTCTGGATGGAATCCACAATCAACAGGTCCGGAGAGATCTCCATAGCCTGCGCGAGAATATTTTCCAATAACGTTTCACTGAGAATGAGACAGTTGCCATCGTCTCCCCCAAGTCGGCCCGCACGCAACTTAACCTGCTTTGGACTCTCCTCACCGGATACGTACAAGGTCTTGAAGGATGCGTTGCTGAGAGGAATCTGAAGGGAAAGGGTCGATTTTCCGATCCCGGGTTCTCCGCCGATAAGCACCAGAGAGCCCTCCACAAGGCCTCCTCCGAGGATTCTGTCAACCTCGGTCATTCCGATGAGTTTGCGGTTCTCGGCGCTGACCGTGATGGATGAGAGCGGCTGAGCCTCTGTCTGAGCTGAAATTGACAGAATGGCCTTGCTTCTCGAAGATACGCTCTTTGAAGCTTTAGGGGCCTTCGGTTCTTCGACCATAGTATTCCATTCTCCGCAGGCCGGGCACTGGCCCATCCATTTCGGACTCTCATTTCCGCAGGAAGTGCAGAACCACGCAGTTTTAATCTTATTTGACATAAACAAAACGGTCTCTATCGTTAAAATCCTTTATTATTTGCGCCCCTTTGAACAGAGCCGCCACTTCGCCGGCAAGATTCTCATTCACCTCCATCCAGATCATTCCGCGCTCGCTCAGAAGAGTGTCTGCCCAATTCTTTATGGCTTTATAGAACACCAAAGGGTTGTCGTCTTCTACAAACAGGGCAGATTCAGGCTCATAATTGAGCACGTTCGGTCTCATCGCCGACTTCTCCTTCCGGAGAATGTACGGAGGGTTGCTGATTATCAAATTAAACTCAGGCAGCCCTTGGGGCGGGTTTTCCAGAACGTCAGCCTTGAAGAAGACCGGTCTGGACGGGCACTCCTTGACTCTCTGCTTGCAGGCTATCGCCAGCGCTTCGTCGGATATATCGCATCCGTATACCTGAACTCCGGAGAATTCCGATGCGAACGCATAAGCCAGACATCCTGAGCCGGTACACATATCCAGAATGTTGTACGATTCCGGAGAATCCTCCCGGGAGAGAATCTTGTCTACTTCATCTGCAGCCAGCCCGTACATCTGCTCGGTCTCGGGACGAGGAATCAGACATCCTTCCTTTACCTTTATTCTGAGACCTGCAAATTCTGTAAAACCGAGTACGTACTGCAACGGACGCCCCTTCTCCAGGTCATCGGCCATAACGTCGAGTTTTGCAATCTGCTCGCCGGTAAGGGCTGTATCTCCGTGAGAATATATTCTGCTCTCATCCCAAGACAGAGCCGAGCCAACCGCACGGAAGGCTATAGCCCTTGCCTCTTCTGCAGGATACAAGGTCTCGAGACGTCTGCGAAGAGCCGAGATATATTCATCTACGACCATTATTTGTGAAGGTTTGCCTCTATTATTCCGGTTAGAAACTCTGTCATCGACTGTCCTGAAACCGCCACCATTTTAGGAACAAGACTCATCTTGGTCATTCCCGGAGCCGTATTGATTTCAAGGAAGAACAAACCTCTCTCATTCAAGATATAGTCTATCCTGATAAGGCCGGAGCAACCGAGGAATCTGAAGATTTTTTCCGAAACCTCGCTTATGAGTTTCCGCTCGTTCGCGTTGATACGGGCAGGACAAACCTCATCACTCTTGCCAAGATACTTTGCCTCGTAGTCAAAGTATTCGTTGTAAGATATAATCTCGGTTATAGGAAGAGTAATCACCTGTTTTCCGTCTGTATATACACCCTGGGTCATCTCCCTGCCGGGGACATAGGATTCTATGATAATCACGTCGCCCTCTTCGAAAGCGTACTTGATGGCGGCATCCAGATCCTGTTCAATCTTGACTTTGGTGATACCGAAACTGCTTCCTCCGTCTGCAGGTTTTACGAACAGCGGGAGACCAAGTTTCGCGATTATCTCTGAAACGTTGTAATCATCCCCTTTGCGCAACACCACCTCATCCGCCATTTGAATTCCAGCGCCTCTCAGATAGCTTTTGCAGGAGTATTTGCTGAAGGCAACCGTATTCACGAAGGAGCTGCATGATGCGCACGGCACACCGAGCATCTCAAAATAGCCTTGCAGAAGGCCGTTCTCGCCGGGCACTCCGTGGATCATCGGGAAAGCGATGTCGAACTTGACGCCGTTGAAAGAGAAGTCTCCCTTTTCAACCGGTCCTTTTACCGTCATTTTGTCATTGTCCCATTCTACAACATTCCAGTCTGCATACCTCAGGAGAACTTCGTACACGTCGTACTTCTCTCTGTCAATCATTGATGCCGTATACCGTCCACTCAGGACAGAAATATCATATTCAGAAGAATTCCCTCCGTAAATAACTGCTACGCTTGTTTTCATATTCTCCGTATAAATCAATCGTTAAAAAAAGATATCGTCTCTGCGTCTCTTATTGTCGTCAATCAGGTCTTCGTCACCGCCCGTACAGTCAAAACTCATATTCCAGCCGACAGGAGGCGTGAACTGTTCACCGTTTTCTATTCTGATGGTAGGATCTGCCAGAACCTTGCTCATAAAGATACCCCAGATAGGAAGCGCCATGTTGGAACCTCCTCCGAGAGCCAGGCTTTCGAAGTGAACCGAACGGTCCTCGGCTCCTACCCAGACGCCGGCGGTAAGCTTAGGAATGTATCCTATGAACCAGCCGTCACTCTGGTCGTTGGTTGTTCCCGTCTTGCCTGCAGCACCCTGAATACCGTATTTCCATACGAGTCGGGTCGCAGTACCCTCACGGACTACACCCTGCATCAGATTCACCATCAAGTATGCCGTATTCTCACTGATAGCCTCACGCTTACGCACGGTGAAATTAGACAGCACGTTTCCGGCATTGTCCTCTATTCTCTCCACCATCAGAGCGTCCACATAGAATCCCTTTGAAGGGAAAGTATTGTATGCGGCCACCATCTCTTCAACCGACATATCGCAGGAGCCTACGCACAGAGAGTAAACCGGGTCAAGGTGGTTCGTGATGCCGAGTTTGTGGCACATTTCCACCATGGCCTCTGGGCCGAACTGTTTCATCAGATATGCAGAAATGTTGTTCGAGCTGTGGGTCAATCCCCATTTCAAGGTAACGGTATTGCCTATGTATTCATCTTTGTCGGTACTGTTAGGAGTCCATATTCCGTCAGGAACGACGAAACTGTATGGGATGTTGACCGCTTTGTCACAAGGGGTGAAGCCCTCCTGCATTGCCAGAGTATAAAGGAACGGTTTGATTGTAGAACCCACCTGACGGCGTCCCTGAGAAGCATTGTCGTAGAGGAAATACCTGTGGTCAGGACCTCCTACGTAAGCCCTCATCTTGCCTGTCCCCGGCTCCATCGCTATCAGGGCGGCGCGAAGGAAAGACTTAGAATACCTTATGGAGTCGTTAGGCGTCATCACCGTATCCACGTATCCCTGCTTGTTCCAGGCGAAGACTCTCATAGGAACTTTCTCGTCAAATGATTTGAGAATCTCACTCTCTGAATAGCCCTTGCCCTGCATCTCGATATAACGGTCGCTCCATCTGCGGGCCTGGTTCATCACCAGTTTGATCACGCTGTCGTCAACGTCATTTGAGAAAGGTCTTTTTCTCTTGACGCTCAAGTCATTCCAGAATGCCGGCTGGAGATCCTGACTGAGATGCTCCCGAACTGCCTCCTCAGCATATTTCTGCATTCTGGAATCTATGGTGGTGTATATCTTGAGACCGTCCGTGTACAGATTGTACTGGGTTCCGTCCGGCTTGAGGTTCTTGTTCAGCCATCCGTACAATGGATTCTCAGCCCAGGAAGTAGAATCTTTCTGGTAATCCTCAACATAGGTGTAGTTTCTCCTCTGAGGCTCGCTCGCCTGCATAACTCTGCGCAGCATATCTCTGAAATATGGTGCCAGGCCGGCATTGTGGTCCTGGACCTGATATGACAATTCTATAGGGAGCTGCACGATGGAATCACGGTCAGCCTTTGATAGGTAGCCGTATTTTGCCATCTGATTCAGGACGTGATTTCTGCGCTGGACTGACTGGTCGTAGTTGAGGGCAGGGTTATACCTGGTCGGTTTGTTGACCATTCCCACAAGGCAGGCGCTCTCCTCCACGGAGAGTTCCGACGGCGACTTGTCAAAGAAAGTGCGCGCGGCGGTGTTGATGCCATACGCATTGCTGCCGAAGAATATGGCGTTCATATACATAGCCATCAACTCTTCTTTGGTATAGTTTCGCTCGAGTTTTACGGCCGTTATCCACTCTTTTAGCTTGCTTCCGATAAGCTTGAAGTATTTACTGCCGGGGAATCTGGAAGGCTCGGTATCTCTTGGGAAAAGGGTTTTTGCAAGCTGCTGGGTAATCGTACTTCCGCCACCCTGACTGCTGTTTCTCATCAGAATGGTCTTGACTCCCACCCTGGCGAGACTTCGCAGGTCGATGCCGGAATGCTGATAGAATCTGGCATCTTCCGTGGCGACTGCCGCGTCAACGAGAGACTTTGGCAGTTCGTCGAAAGAGACGAAAGAACGATTCTCCTTATGGAAGGTGCTGAACACTTTGCCGTCGCAGGAAATCAGCTCCGTAGCGAGATTGCTCTCAGTATTTTCAAGTTGGTTGAATGACGGTATCTTACCGAAGACAGATACCAAAAACAGGCTTAGAAACAGTATCAAGAATGGCGCTACAAGTATGATCCACCACCACTTGACTATTTTTCTCTTAGTTCCTTCTTTCATTATCAATACCTTTTACCCAAACTACAAATTTAGGAAATTAAATTTGGATAATTGTATTGTTTATAACTTACTTTGCCGTTCCAACAGATGACAATGACAATGGCTGAGAATTTAGTAATAGTTGAGTCTCCTACCAAGGCGAGGAAAATTCAGGGATTCTTGGGGAAGGAGTATGTGGTCAAGTCAAGTGAAGGACATATCCGGGATCTTTCCAAGAAGGATCTGGGTATAGATACCGACAACGGTTTCAATCCTGACTATATCATTCCCGCTGATAAGAAGAAACTCGTAAAGGAGCTGAAGAGTGCAGCGAGCGCGGCCAAAACCATATGGCTTGCATCCGATGAAGACCGTGAGGGGGAAGCCATTGCATGGCACCTTCAGCAAGTGCTGGAACTCAACAGGGAGAATACCAAGAGAATCGCTTTCCATGAGATTACTCCAGCCGCCATTCACGAAGCCATTAAGAATCCACGCGACATCGACGACAATCTGGTGATGGCCCAACAGGCGCGCCGCGTACTCGACAGACTCGTGGGTTTCGAGCTCTCTCCAATTCTCTGGAAGAAAGTTAAGCCGAACTTGTCTGCAGGACGCGTTCAGTCAGTCGCAGTCAGGCTGATTGTCGACCGTGAAAGGGAGATTAACGCTTTCAATTCTCAAGATTATTATAAGGTGGAGGGGATCTTCTCTCCTGAAGGATCCGGCAGTACTTTAAAGGCTGTCCTGGACAAAAGGTTCAATACCGCAAAAGAGGCTGAGGATTTCCTTGAGAAGTGCAAGAGCGCTTCATTTTCCATTTCAAACATTGAGAAAAAAGCGGCTTCCCGCACCCCTGCCGCGCCATTCACGACATCGGTTCTGCAACAGGAGGCTGCAAGAAAACTGGGATTCTCGGTAACTCAGACAATGCAGCTTGCACAGAGACTTTATGAGGCCGGTCTGATCACTTACATGCGTACCGACTCGGTGAATCTCTCTTCTTTGGCAATCAACACAGCCAAAGCATACGTCAACGAGAATTTCGGAGCGGAATACTCCAAAGTTCGCCAGTACCGCACGAAATCAAAGGGTGCACAAGAAGCTCACGAAGCTATCAGACCTACTTATATTCAGAATGTTACCATTGAGGGTACGTCCACTGAGAAGAAGCTCTACTCTCTAATCTGGAAAAGAACCATAGCCAGCCAGATGGCGGATGCGAAACTGGAGAGAACGGTTGTGACCATCTCGGGCACGGGGCTGAGCGAAACATTCTCACTTGAAGCCGAGCAGATCCTGTTTGACGGATTCCTGAAAGTTTATCTGGAGAGCAGCGATGACGAGGAGGCTGAAAATGACACCCTTGCTATTATTCCGAACGTTTCCAACGGCCAGAATCTGAACTGCAAAGAGATCAGCGCTCTGCAGAAATTCACCGTCAAACCGGCGCGTTATTCTGAAGCAAGCCTCGTCAAGAAACTCGAAGAACTCGGCATCGGACGCCCTTCTACATATGCTCCTACCGTGAATACCATTCTCAAAAGAGGTTACGTCGTCAAGGGAGACCGCAAGGGAGAGGAGAAAAAGCTGTCCGTGATAACTCTCAAGGACGGCCAAATCAAGAAGACCGAGAAAAAAGAGACTCTCGGCACCGAGAAAGGGAAGCTGTTCCCCGAGAACATCGGAATAGTGGTCAACGACTACCTGGCTTCAAACTTCCAGGAGATTCTGGATTACGGTTTCACCGCAAAGGTGGAGGAGGATTTCGACAAGATCGCTGCCGGAAAACTCATCTGGAACAATATGATCGGAAAGTTCTACGCTCCGTTCCACAAGAAAGTCGAGCAGACTCTTGAAGAGAAAGAATATACTCACGCAGAACGGCTTATAGGCGTTGACCCTGTAAGCGGAAAGCCTCTTACGGCAAGAATAGGACGCTTCGGTCCGCTGGTTCAGAAGGGTGCGGCCGACGATCCGGAAAAGCAGTTTGCAAGCATGAAGAAGGGACAGCTCATCGAGTCAATCACCCTCGAAGAGGCCCTCAGACTGTTTGACTTGCCAAGGACCGTAGGCAAATACAACGACCAGGTCATCACGGCTGCAATCGGCAGGTTCGGCCCGTACATCAAAGTCGGATCCAAATTCATTTCTCTCGGCAAATCACTTGATCCTTACACAATTACTGAGGAGCAGGCTGTCTCCCTAATCCAGGAAGACGCGCAAAGAGAGGAGCATAAGCTTATAGCGGATTTCCCTGAAAGCAAGATTCAGGTACTGAACGGACGTTACGGTGCTTACATCAAGCAGGGAAAGAAGAATTACAAGATTCCGAGAAGCAAGAAGGCGGAGCAGCTCACTGAGAAGGATTGCCTCGAGATTATCGCTTCCTCAAAATAAAAGCTTTACCCTATTAATTTTTCAGCGACTGCCAGGTCATCCGGGGTGGTAATTTTGATATTGTACCTCAACCCCTGGGTGTATTCCACCTTGCAACCCATAGCTTCGACAACGGAGGCATCGTCGGTGAAAGTCGGAGAATAAGGCTGGGTATAAGCCTCTTTAAGCAACTCAGAATGGAACACTTGCGGAGTTTGATAAGAACCAGGTTCTCCCTGTTCAGCAAGTAGCTTTCGGAATCTGTCACCTCCCTTACGGTCTCCACAGGGCGGATTCCGGGAACGACGGCCGGAGAATTCTCACCCTTTTCAAACATGCTCATCAGGAATTCTTTGGTCACGAACGGCCTTACACCATCGTGAACAGCCACTATGGCGTCGTCCGGCACATATTCCAACCCGTTTTTGACAGAATGGAAACGAGTCATACCGCTTGAAGGGAGGCAGTATCGATCGAGAAATCCCGTGCGACGGCAATAGTCTTTCCAATAGTCCTTCATCTCATCGGCAAGAACAATCACTATCTCCACCTCGTACGGAAGTGAGAGAAACTTCTCAACCGTGTGACGGAGAATGGGTTTACCGTCCAATTCTATGAATTGCTTCGGGGTATTCAGACCCATTCTGACTCCACTTCCTCCCGCCATTATGAGAGCATATTTTTTTCTACCCATGACTGTTGAAAATATTGTTTGAAAATGTCTTTACAAATTTAAAAATAATCTTCTTTTTGACTAAATTTGTATCTCATTGAAAACCGATTTTTTCTATGCCTGAGAATCTCAAAAAAATCAATTCCGCGCTGATTTCCGTTTACTATAAAGACGGTCTGGACGCCATTGCAAGCGAGCTTTCCGTAAGAGGCGTCAAAATCTATTCTACGGGCGGAACCTACGATTATCTCACAAACAACGGATTTGAAGTTGAAAAGGTTGAGGACCTTACCACTTACCCTTCTATTCTTGGGGGCAGGGTAAAGACCTTGCACCCGAAAGTTTTCGGAGGAATCCTTTCACGCAGAGACAACAAGGGCGACGTCGAGCAGATGGCTCAATATGACATCCCTTACATCGATCTGGTTATCGTGGACCTGTATCCTTTTGAAGAGTACGTCGCTGCGGGGGCTTCTCATCAGGATATCATAGAGAAAATCGACATCGGCGGCATCTCCCTGATCAGAGCTGCGGCAAAGAATTACAAGGACGTGGTGATTGTCCCGAGCAAAGAGTGCTACTCCAAGCTGCTGTGCCTGCTGAGGGAGCAGAACGGATGCACTACCGAGCAGGACAGGCTAAGTTTTGCAAAATACGCATTCGCCACAAGTTCTCACTACGACACGGCGATTTTCAAATACCTCAACGGAGACGGCGAAGTAAACGCCTTCGCAGAGAATATTCTTACCGCTTCTCCACTCCGATACGGTGAGAATCCTCATCAGGAAGCTTTGTATTTCGGAGATGAGAATTCCCTCCCGGTGCAGCTTCACGGCAAGGAGATTTCTTACAACAATCTGCTCGACATCGAGGCTGCCATTGAGTTGATAAGCGATTTCAGCGAGCCTGCCGTCGCCATCATCAAACACAACAACGCCTGCGGCTGCGCTGTCAGAAAAGATATCTTCACAGCATGGACTGACGCCCTTGCCTGCGACCCGATTTCGGCTTTCGGAGGCATCGTGATTGCCAACCGTCCTATTGACGAAAAGACGGCCGTTGACATCAACAAGATATTTTTCGAGGTTATCATCGCTCCGGAATACAGCGAAAAGGCCCTGGAGATTCTCAAGGAGAAGAAGAACCGCATTATCCTCCTCAGAGGGGAAGTCGCTCCTTCTGCTAAGAAGTTCCGCTCACTGCTCAGCGGCGTGCTGGTGCAAGACAGGGACACTTTCGTAGAGACCGGGGAGAATCTCACCGTGGTGACCGACAAGAAGCCTCGCAAAGACCAGATCGACGACCTTCTGTTCGCGAACAAGCTTGTAAAGCACTCCAAATCCAATGCTATCGTGCTGGCGAAAAACCGCACCCTGCTTGCAAGCGGCATCGGCCAGACCAGCCGTGTGGATTCTTTGAAACAGGCTATCGAAAAAGCCAGGTCATTCGGATTTGACCTCAAGGATGCCGTGATGGCTTCGGATGCATTCTTCCCGTTCCCTGACTGCGTCCAGATTGCTGATGAAGCAGGCATTACCGCAGTCATTCACCCGGGCGGATCGATCCGTGACGGAGAGAGCATCGACTACTGCAATGCTCACGGTATGGCAATGGTAAAAACCGGTATCAGGCATTTTAAACACTGACAATAATTTAACAGAAATATGGCATTCTCTTTTTTATCACAAGAAATAGCGCTTGACCTTGGAACAGCCAACACCGTCATCTTTATGAATGACAAAAAGGTGGTTGACGAGCCTTCAATCGTCGCTATTGACATTCTGAGCGGGAAACCGATTGCTGTCGGAACCATCGCAAAACAAATGCACGAACGTACCAACCCCACTATCAAGACCATCCGCCCTCTCAAGGACGGCGTGATCGCAGACTTCGACGCTGCGGAGATGATGATCAGGGAGTTTATCAAGATGATTAATCCCAAGAGAAGACTATTCTCTCCTAGCCTGAAGATGGTTGTATGCGTTCCGAAAGGCAGTACCGAAGTGGAGATCAGAGCCGTAAGGGACTCATCCGAGCACTCCGGCGGACGTGACGTCTATATGATTTTCGAGCCTATGGCGGCCGCTCTGGGTATCGGACTCGACGTTCTTGCTCCAAGCGGCAACATGATTGTGGACATTGGAGGCGGTACGACTGAAATTGCAGTCATTTCTCTGGGCGGTATCGTCGCTGACGCCAGCATCCGCGTGGGAGGAGACCTGTTTACTTCCGACATTCAGCAGTATATGCGTACCCAACACAATATCAAGATAGGAGAGATTACCGCCGAGGATATCAAGGTATCAATCGGCGCAGCCATTTCCGATCTTGAGGACGCTCCGGAGCCTTACACCGTTACGGGTCCGAATATGATGACGGCGCACCCTGTCACTACTGAAGTCACTCCTCAAGAGATTGCCCACTGCCTCGACAAGTCTATTGTCAAAATTGAGGCTGCCATACTTCAAGTTTTGGAGTATACACCTCCTGAGCTTTATTCCGACATAGTTGAGAAAGGTATTTACCTGACCGGCGGCGGCGCCCTCCTCAGAGGATTGGATCAACGTCTCACCAAGAAGATCAACATTCCTTTCCACGTATCGGAAGACCCTCTTCGCGCAGTAGCGAGAGGTACATGTATCGCTCTTAAGAACACTGACAAATTTAAATTCCTATTGCGATGAGAAACAGAGACGGTGCCATAAATACCGTTATTCTGATTTCTGTATTTGTTGCGCTTGAAATAGTCTCAATAATACTTATTACCAACAGCAGCATAGTCCAGAAATACAGGATAATGGGCAATGTGCGCTCCGTCCAGGCCTACTTCTGGGATAAAGGGAACAATATAGGCCGCTATTTCTCACTCAAGGAAGAGAATGATGCCCTGATCAGGGAGAATTATTCTCTAAGACAGCAGCTGACCGATCTTCAAAACATTGAAACTTACCAGGACAGTATCGGTCTGAATATCGAAAGACAGTTTACGCTGATTCCTGCGACGATTATCAAGAACTCCACCAACAACCAGCACAACTTCCTTATTCTCAATAAGGGAATTCGCGACGGTGTGACCGAGGGAATGGGAGTCATATCACACGACGGAGTTGTCGGAGTCATTAATTCCGTGACGGACAAGTTCTCGCACGTAATATCTTTCCTGAACACTTCTCAGTCGATAAGCGTGAAACTGGCGAACTCCAACTACTACGGACCGATGAGATGGGACGGAGTCAGCACCAACAACGCAATTATGGGGGACGTTCCCCTATTCTGCGAGGCCGCTCCGGGAGATACCGTAGTTACCAGCGGATTCTCCGCAATTTTTCCTCCGAACATCCCGATCGGAGTGGTCTCTGACGTAGAAAGCATCGGAGGTCTCTACAAAACGCTTGGCATCAAACTGTTCCAGAATTACAATTCTCTAAGTTCAGTCTACATTGTGACCAACAGGAACATTGACGAGATTAAGGAACTGGAAAAAAAAGGAGGGCAGATAGATGAGTAACCAACAGAGCAACTGGTTCAGGGTGTTGATTGCCATCCTGCTTATTCTGGCGCAGATTATTCTGAACAATCTGTTCTTCTGGGGGCCGTACGTCTACATAAGTTTCGTACCTCTGATTCTCATGCTGTTCCCTGTCAAGCAAAACGGAGCAGTTTCTCTCATTCTGGCGTTCATTATCGGACTTATCATAGACATCTCGTCTCTCGACACCCTGGGGATCAATGCAGGGGCGGCCGTACTGGCATGTCTTTTCAGGAAGCCCGTTCTGCAGTTGTGCTTCAACATTGCCGACAAGACCATCACTCCGACAATCAGTGAGGCAGGTATAGTGAGACATCTGGAATTTCTGTTCTTACTGTCACTCCTCTACTTCTGCTTCTACACTTCATTCGACGGGTTCATCCTTCACGGTTTCTTCCCGTTCGTCCTGAGGGTGGTCGCAAGCTGCGTGGCATCCATCGTTCTGTCTCTGATTCTCGACTTAACAATTCTAAATTTCAAATAGGGGAATAGATGGCGGTATATTTCAGGAAAAAGAGCATTTTCATTATCGCGATTGCAGCGGTCTTTCTTGTAATAGCGATACGGCTTTTTTCAATCCAGATAATTCATAAAGAATACCGAATTACGGCCGAGAACAATGCCCTGAAATATGAGACGCAATTCCCTGCAAGAGGCCGTATCATCGATCGCAACGGACTGTCGATGGTAGACAACAAGATGGTCTACGACATTATGGTAACCCCTATCGAGGTTACCGCATTCGATACCCTTGCTCTCTGCAGAATCTTCGATCTGGATAAAGATTACGTTGTAAAGTGCTTCGAGGGGTACAAAAAGGACAGGAGAAAAATCGGATACGGATCAGTATATTTCCTGAAACACATCTCCAGCGAGCAGTACAACTATTTCGTGGAGCAGTCCTTCCATTTCCCGGGCTTCAGCGCCTCAATCAGATCTGCAAGGCAGTATCCTTACAATGCAGGCGGTAACCTGATCGGATACGTATCGGAAGTGGATCAGAATTACATCAATAACAACGAAGGGTACAAGAGCGGCGACTATGCCGGCAAAACCGGAATAGAGCAGGCCTACGAGTCAAGGCTCCGCGGAGAAAAGGGCTATACCATCTACCTGCGCGATGCGCACAATCAGATAAAGGAGCACTACGAGAACGGCCAGTACGACAAGGAAGCCATCGCCGGTGAAGATCTCAATACATCAATCGACGTTATTCTTCAGGCGTACGGCGAGGCGTTGATGAGAAACAAGGTGGGCTCTCTGGTCGCCATAGAACCTGCTACCGGCGAAGTTCTGACATTGATTTCCAGCCCGGGAATTGACGTCACCCAGCTTGATGAGATCAATAAGCACTACAGCGACCTTGTCAACAATCCTCTGAGGCCGATGTTCAACAGGACTGTGCAGTCCGTCCAGCCTCCGGGATCGGTTTTCAAGCTTGTAAACGGCTTGATAGCGCTTCAGGAAGGGGTTATCACCGAGAATACGATGTATCCGTGCCACTCCGGTTTTACCGTGGGAAACCTTCACGTCGGATGTCACAGCCATCCTTCTCCTCTGAATCTGAAACAAGGCATCATGATGTCCTGCAACAGCTACTTCTGCTATACGCTGAGGGCTATTCTGGACAACCCTAAATATAACAACGTGGAAGAAGCCCTCACCCAGTGGCACGATTACGTGGAAAGCTTCGGTTTCGGATCCAAGCTCGGTTCCGACATCCCTTACGAACTGGGAGGCAATGTTCCTTCGGCTGAAACATACAACAAAATGTACGGCAAAGGAGGATGGAAATCACTGTCAGTTATTTCACTCTCCATAGGACAGGGAGAGTTCCAGGCGACCCCTCTTCATCTTGCCAACCTGTGCGCTACCGTAGCCAACAGAGGCTACTATTATACTCCCCACATCATCAGGGGAAGCGAAGACTATCCGCTTGACGAACAGTATTCTACCAGACACTACACGATGGTGGATACCTCCTACTTCCCCACTATTGTGGACGGTATGGAGATGGCAGTTTACGGTCAGGGCGGTACCGCTTCCGCCGCCAGAATCCCGGGAGTTGTGGTGTGCGGCAAGACCGGCACCGCTCAGAATCCGCACGGAGACGACCACTCCGTATTCATCTGCTTCGCGCCTAAGGACAATCCGCAGATTGCCGTCGCAGCATATATCGAAAATGGAGGCTTTGGCGCCACATGGGCGGCTCCTATCGCTTCTCTTCTGATGGAGAAATATCTCAAGGGGGAGATTTCACCCGAGAGAAAATGGCAGGAACAGCGCGTAATGGAGGCCAATCTGTTAAACAAAGTAAGAGTCAAGTAAATGGCAAGCAGCAGTTCATCTTTAATACGCAGACTGGATTGGGTGCTGATAGCGGTCACATTACTGCTTGTCGGCATCGGATGGATGAACATATACTCTGCAATCAACGTCGATGACAGGGCTGTATTCGACATTACGCAACGATACGGCATGCACTTGCTGTGGATTGGAATCTCCATTGTATTCGATGCACTGATTCTGTTTGCTATTCCCGAAAAGTTCTGGAGCGCTTTCTCTTGGTGGGGATATATTCTGATGCTTGCCACCCTTGTAGCCGTTCTGGTGATCGGTACGGAGATCAAAGGCTCTAAATCCTGGATTAATCTGGGAATGGTCAACATCCAGCCTGCAGAATTCTCCAAAATAACCACCTCTCTTGCACTCGCGCTTGCGATGAGCAAGTACGGCTTCAACTTCAGGAACTTCAGGGACGGGGCCACGGCTTTTGCTCTGATGCTTCTTCCCATCGCTCTGATTCTGCTGGAAAAAGAGACCGGACTGGCATTGGTTTACATTGCATTCCTCTTCGTATTCTTCAGGGAGGGAATGTCCGGATGGCTTATCCTTCTTGGGGCGCTGGCGATTCTGCTGTTCGTAATAACGCTGGCCTATTCTCCGTTTATCGCTCTGCTTACTGCCCTGGGAATAATCTGGACGCTGATTGTGATTGAAAGTAAAGAATCCAACCTATGGCTTCTGGTGGTTGCCGCCGCCATCGCATTGCTCTCTTTCTTGCCGAAACTGCTGGCCATTGAGGCCATATCGAATATCATCCACTTCAGTCCGTTTGAGATTCTCGCCATTATCGTAGCGACAGTCTCAGTATATCTGATTGTGAGAGAAATTCTCCGCAATCCGAGGAGCAAGTTTATGAGGAACGCTCTTCTGAGCCTCATCTGTTTTATCGGACTGATCTATTCCGTAGAATTCTTGTTTGACAAAGTGCTGCAAGACCACCAAAGAGCTAGAATAGAGGTGCTCCTCGGTATCAGGGAAGATCCTTCGGGAGTGGGATACAACGTGCACCAGTCCATGGTGGCAATCGGCTCGGGAGGCTTGACGGGAAAGGGCTATCTCAACGGGACCCAAACCCGGTTCAACTTCGTCCCGGAGCAAGAGACCGACTTCATATTCTGTACTATCGGTGAAGAATGGGGACTCCTGGGGGCATTGTTCCTCCTCATTCTCTACTTTTTCATAATAACGCGAGTGATTAATTCTGCAGAAAAGAACAAGAACAATTTTACGAGAATCTACGGATACTGCGTGGCGATGTGCATTGCCGTCCACGTGGTAATAAACCTCTCGATGACTATAGGGCTGATGCCAGTGATAGGAATTCCTCTGCCGTTTCTCAGTTATGGAGGTTCACACTTTTGGCATTCTCCATACTTTTGTTTATTTTCATAAGACTGGACGCAGAAAGAAAATAGAATAATATATAACTAAACAATAACAACTATGTCACTAAACTTTGCAGACAGACACAACGGACCTCGCGAGCATCAGATTAAGGAGATGCTGGGTGTCCTTGGCGTCAAAACAATGGACGAATTGGTCCGCCAGACAGTGCCTGAAGACATACTTCTGGACAAGCCTCTCGCTTTGGGAAAAGCTATGAGCGAACACGAGTATCTTTCAGAACTTAAAAAGATCGCAGCCAAGAATAAGAACTTCCGTTCTATGATAGGAATGGGATATTACGGGACAGCTTCTCCGGCAGTCATTACTCGCAATATCTTTGAGAATCCTTCCTGGTACACTTCTTATACACCTTATCAGGCAGAAATATCTCAGGGTCGTCTGGAAGCGCTGTTCATTTTCCAGACAATGATCTCTTCACTGACGGGATTCGGGCTTGCAAACTGCTCAATGCTTGATGACGCCACAGCCGCTGCAGAGGCGATGAGAATGCTCTACAACCTCCGTTCAAGAGACGCCGTCAAGGAGGGTCGCAACCTGTTCTTCGTTGACGAAAACGTATTCCCTCAGGTTCTGTCGGTCATCAAAACCAGATCGAGAGGACTTGGCATCGAGGTCGTAACAGGCAATTACAACGATTTCAAATTTGACAACAGATGCTTCGGCGCTTTCGTACAGTTCCCTGCTGCAAACGGTGAAGTACGTGATTATGCTGCATTCTGCGACAAAGCTCACGCAGCAGGTGCGCTGGTGGCCGCTTACTGCGACTTGCTGGCGCTGGCTCTCTATGCAGAGCCTGCAAGTTGGGGAGCTGACGTGGCAGTAGGTACTGCGCAGAGATTCGGCCTCCCTATGGGCTTCGGCGGACCTACCGCCGGTTTTATGGCATCCAAGGATGATTACAAGAGACAATTGCCGGGCAGAATCATCGGAGCATCCGTTGACAGACTCGGAAATACAGCTTACAGACTTGCCCTTCAGACCCGTGAACAGCATATCAAACGCGAACACGCCACTTCAAATATCTGTACAGCTACAGCTTTGATGGCAACGATGACTGGTATGTTTGCTGTTTGGCATGGTCCGGAAGGGATAAAATCAATTGCCGCAAATGCCTACAAGCATTCGCACAGAGTGGCAAATGCACTCAAAACAAAAGGGTATAAACTCGTCTGCGACAATTTCTTTGACACCATTGAAATAGCCGGCGCAAATGTTTCTGAGATCCACTCACGCGCACTGGCCGCAGGATTCAACTTCTTCTATACAGAGAATGGAAACGTCAGAATCAGCTTTGACGAACTCTCATGCTGCAAAGAAGACAAACTCATAGAGGAGATCTTCGGCGCTGCCGGCGACAGCTGCGCTGACGTTGCCGCTCCTTCATTCATGACCCGCAAGAGCGGTATTCTCGAGGCTGACGTATTCAGCAGCCATCATTCGGAGACTGCCATGATGCGTTTCATAAAGAAGCTGGAGCGCAGAGACGTGTCCCTGACCCAGAGCATGATTCCTCTCGGATCCTGCACTATGAAGCTGAACGCCGCAGTTGAGATGATTCCTCTATCATGGAGTGAATTCGGCAACGTTCACCCGTTCGCTCCTTCAGATCAGGTGGAGGGAACCCTTCAGGTTATCAAAGACCTTGAGCATGACCTTGCAGTAATCACCGGTTTCGACGCTTGCTCTCTTCAGCCGAACAGCGGCGCCGCAGGAGAATATGCAGGTCTTCTCACAATCCGCAACTATCTGCTCGCAAACGGCGGAGAGAACAGAAACGTGATGATCCTCCCTACTTCGGCTCCCGGAACCAACCCTGCTTCGGCAGCAATGGCCGGATTCCAGATTGAACTGGTAGGCTGTGACGACAATGGAAACATCAAGGTTGACGAACTCCGCGAAAAAGCGGAAGCAGCCGGAAGCGCACTTGCCGGAATAATGATCACATACCCTTCTACACACGGTGTATTCGAGGTGAAAATCAGGGAGATCGTGGACATTATCCACAGCAACGGAGGTCTGGTTTACATGGACGGCGCGAATATGAACGCTCAGTGCGGACTCACAAATCCGGGATTCATCGGAGCTGACGTATGTCACCTGAATCTGCACAAAACCTTCGCAATGCCTCACGGCGGTGGCGGTCCGGGCGTAGGTCCTATCTGCTGTACCGCAAAACTGAAACCTTATCTGCCGGGTCACCCTGTAGTTGAGAAGTGCGGAGGCAAGGGAATCACTGCAGTAGCTGCCGCTCCTTACGGTTCACCGCTGCTCCTCCCTATCACCCACGCATACATCAAACTTCTCGGAGAAGAAGGACTTCGCAAGACTACGGAGATCGCCATTCTCAATGCAAACTATATGTCCGCAAGACTCTATCCTGAACTCAAGACTCTTTACACCGGAGCCACAGGACGTGTTGCCCACGAATGCATCATTGATCTTAGGGAATTCAAAGCAACCTACGGAGTTGACGCCACCGACGTTGCCAAGAGACTTATGGACTTCGGATTCCACGCTCCGACACTCAGCTTCCCTGTTCACGAGACTCTTATGATAGAGCCTACCGAGAGTGAGCCGCTGGAGGAACTCGAAAGATTCATAGATACCCTCAAATGCATCGTTAAAGAGTGCGAAGAGATAAAGAACGGCACCGCAGATCCTGAGGACAACGTAATCAGGATGTCTCCTCACACTGCAGACGAAGTTTGCTCGGATAACTGGAACCACAAATACAGCCGCGAAAAAGCAGCGTTCCCTCTTGACTGGGTACGTGAAAACAAATTCTGGCCTTACGTTGCCCGCGTAGACAATGGCTACGGCGACAGAAACCTGGTTTCAAAACTCTAGAAAGAGTATCACAATAAAAAAGGCCGGAACATTCCGGCCTTTTTTATATTTAGTTACTTGCTCATTCTCTGATTGCAGCGATACCTGGAAGGGTCTTACCCTCAAGATATTCCAACATGGCGCCACCGCCTGTAGATACGTAGCTTACCTTGTCGGCAAATCCCATCTGGGTAACTGCCGCAACTGAGTCGCCGCCGCCTACGAGGGTGAAGCAACCTTTCTGAGTCGCCTCTGCAAGCATTGTAGCCATCAATTTCGTACTTCCGGCGAATTTGTTTACCTCAAATACACCGAGAGGTCCGTTCCAAAGGATAGCCTTTGAACCCATAATCATGTCTCTCCATTTCTCGACTGATTCAGTTGAAGCGTCGACACCCTCCCAACCGTCAGGGATATTGTCGTTAGGAACGATTTGAGTGTTAGCGTCCTCACCGAATTTGTCTGCTACCATTACGGTTCTATAGAGGTCAAGGTCAATTCCTTTTGACTGAGCTTTTTTCATGATAGCCTTTGCTACGTCGATCTGGTCATCTTCGCAGATTGACTTTCCGATGTGACCGCCGAGAGCCTTGATGAATGTATACACCATACCGCCGCAGATAATCAAGTTGTCAACTCTGTCGAGAAGATTCTCGATGATGGCAATCTTTGAAGAAACTTTGGCGCCACCGATGATTGCAGTAAGCGGGCGTGGAGGGTTGTTCAGGACTGTGTCAATGGCCTTGATTTCGCCTTCCATAAGATATCCGAACATCTTGTCGTTAGGGAAGTAAGAAGCTATGAGAGCTGTAGATGCATGTGCGCGGTGAGCAGTTCCGAATGCGTCATTGATGTAGCAGTCTGCATAAGAAGCAAGAGTCTTCACAAATTCTTTCTGGCTCTCTTTAACTTTTGCTTTGGCAGCTTTCTTCTCCTCGTCGGTAGCATCTTCTTTCAATCCTCTCGGCTTACCCTCTTCTTCTGCATAGAAACGAAGGTTTTCAAGGAGCAGAACCTCACCCGGTTTCAAAGCGGCAGCCTGGGCGCCAGCTTTGGCACAGTCATCTGCAAATTGAACCTTAGTGCCAAGATGCTTTTCAACGCGGCCGATAATGTGCTTTAATGAGAGTTTCGGATCAACACCTTTTGGTCTGCCAAGGTGGGACATGATGATAAGAGAGCCTCCCTTTTCCAATACCTTCTTGAGTGTAGGGATGGCGGCGCGGATACGGGTATCATCTGTAATCTCGAATTTTTCATTAAGAGGAACGTTGAAATCTACCCTTACAATGGCCTTCTTGCCACTAAAATCATAATTTGAAATGTTTTGTTGCATTTTATCGTATAATGTTAAGTTATTATTCTAATCCTGAAGCCTTTCTCTTTGAGCGGGACATCCTCTGCGACTTGTCGAGCGGCTTTTTCTCTTTCTCCACAACCGGCCTTGTCTCTATCAGCATAGGCTGTTTCTTCCTGTAACTGTATATGAGAATGAGAATGCCCAGAAGGATGAACGGAATACTCAAAAGCTGGCCCATATTCAAAAACAGCTTTGATTCGAACGCTACCTGGTCATTCTTTATGAATTCTATCAAGAACCTCATTCCGAAAAGAACAATCAGGAAAACTCCGAAGATCCAACCTTTGTATATCTTGTCAGATTTCTTGAAGTACACCCAAAGGAGAATCAATCCCAGAATCAGGTATGACAAAGCTTCATAAATCTGAGTAGGGTGACACGCTACACCGTCCGGAGGATACACTGCAGGGCCGTAGGTGCTGATCCATTCGTGAGAGCGGAGGAATTTGAAACCCCAAGGCAAACCGGTCGGTCCTCCGAAAATCTCCGAGTTGAACAGGTTGCCCAGTCGGATGAACATTCCTGCAAAGCAGACAGCTATTACAAACCTGTCAAAAACCCACATCACATCGAAACCGTTTGGCTTGCCATACTTTGAAGCGTAATAGAAAAGACAGATTATCAATGCTATGGCGCCACCGTGGCTTGCCAGACCTCCTTCCCATACTTTCAGAATCTCAACCGGATGGGAGAGATAATACTGCGGCTCATAAAACAGGCAGTGTCCCAGACGGGCCCCCACTATGGTTCCGATCAATGCAATGTAAAGAAGCGGCTCGAGCAGGGCGGGATTAACGCCTTCCCTCTTGTAGAATCGCTCCATAAGATAATATCCCAAAGGAAAACCTGCGATAAAGAGTAAAGAATAGTACCTGATAGCTACGGGTCCTATTTTTACCAGTATCGGATTAATGTCCCAAATGACGGATAGGAAGGATTGCATTTCGACGCAGTTTTTTCAATTTGCAAAAGTAATTATTTTTATTATCTTTAATGTCTCTATCTGAAGAATATTTATGATAATAGAGCAACCGTCATTCCTCTGGAATGATTACGAATTAATCGACAGCGGAGATTTCTCAAAACTTGAGAGATTCGGCAAATACATAATGATTCGTCCCGAGCCTAAAGCGCTATGGCACAAGAGCATGTCAGACGACGAATGGCTGAAGCAGGCCCATACCGAGTTTAAGCCGGGCGCCGGTTTCGGAAAAGCCGGCAAGGAAGATTCCGGCTCATGGAACATGCTCTCAAAGATGCAGGAACAATGGGTCATCGGATATCCGAACGTACCTTTCAGTCTGAGACTCGGCCTTACCTCTTTCAAACACGTCGGAGTCTTCCCCGAACAATCTCCAAACTGGGATTATATCTTCAAAACCACTAAAGAGTGCGCGGCAAAATGCCCGGAAAACGTAAAGCCCAAGGTTCTCAATCTGTTTGCATACACCGGAGCCGCCTCGCTCGCAGCTTGCACCGCCGGGGCTGACGTAACGCATCTGGATTCTGTAAAACAAGTGGTCACCTGGGCTCGTACCAACATGGAACTCAGTCACTTGGACGGCATCAGATGGATTGTGGAGGATGCTCTGAAATTCGTAAAAAGAGAGGTACGCAGAGGAAACAAGTACCAGGGAATCATTCTCGATCCTCCTGCATACGGGCACGGACCTGACGGGGAAAAATGGAAACTGGACGAATGCCTTTTCGAGCTTCTGACCGGAGTGGCCCAGCTGGTTGCTCCTGACAACAGCTTCATGGTGCTCAACCTCTATTCCAACGGGTACTCTGCAGTTCTGGCAGACACCCTTGTACGAAGCGCTTTCGGATTCGGCAAGAATCTTCCAAAGGGGACTTCTCTGGAGTACGGCGAACTCGTCCTCCGCGACAGCTTTGGAAAAGCGTTGCCGCTGAGCGTATTCTCAAGACTGAGGAGAGGTTAAATCTTAATCCACTCTATTTCGATACCTTTGCGTTCCATCCCGCGGAACCATGTCATCTGTCTTTTGGCGAACTGATGAATCGCCGTCTGCAGGTTCCCACGCATCTGATCATAGCTTAAAACACCTGTCAGATAGAGCGTTACGAATTTGTATTCCAGACCGTAATAGATCAGGTCAACGGCGGGGACGCCGCTGTCCAGAAGGCGTTGCACCTCTTCCACCATACCTTCTTTGAGCCTTGCGTCAAGACGTGCGTCTATACGGGCATTCCGCTCGTCTCTGTCGACCGAGATACCGATGTATTTTGTCTTCTTAGGGAGGAAGGCGCTTCGGGATACCGGGTGCTCCGATTCGTAAATGGCGATTTCAAGGGCGCGGATCAGGCGCTTGCGAGTGTCGTAATCGGTAGAATTGTGAAGACTTTTCAGCGATGCGAGGCGGGCAATCAGTTCTTCATCGCTCTGCTTCTCCAGCTCCTCTCTCAGCGCAGGGTCGGGAGGAACCTCTGGAAGAGAATAGCCACACGTGGCAGCTTCGATGTACAAGCCGCTCCCTCCGCAGAGAATGGCCCTCTTTCCCCTCTCTATTATTGATTTGTACGCTTTCTCGAAGTCACGCTGATACTCGAAGATATTGTATTTCGTGCCGGCGTCCACAATGTCGATGAGGTGATAGGGTATCCGACCGTATTCTCCCAGATCTTTACCTGTGCCTATATCCATTCCACGATATACCTGACGGGAATCGGCTGAGAGAATTTCAGCGTCGAGCTCTCCGGCAAGCTGCACTGCGTAGCGGGTTTTGCCCGAAGCTGTCGGGCCGAGGATACATATCAGGTCGTATTCTTCGTACATATAACAAAGTTATAAAATACAGCGAATAATACTATCTTTGTCGCACAACTTACTCGGTATTATGCCAAAAGCAAAGAGCAAAATAGAGATCAAAAACAAAAAGGCCTCTTTCGAGTACGAGTTCCTGGAGCATCTTACTGCGGGCATCGTTCTCAGCGGGACCGAGATAAAGTCCATAAGGGCCGGCAAGGCATCTCTTGTGGACAGTTACTGCTATTTTGTGGGCAACGAACTCTTTGTAAAGAATATGAACGTCTCTGAATATTGGTGGGGTACCGTCAATCGTCACGACCCGAGAAGAGACCGCAAGCTTCTACTCACCAAAAGGGAGCTGCGGAAGTTGCAAAGGGCAGTAAAAGAAAAAGGCCTGACGATAGTCGCCACGCGCCTTTTTATTTCCGAGAATGGCTATGCGAAACTCAACATCGCACTCGCAAAAGGTAAACGCGAGTTTGACAAGAGGGAAAGCATAAAAGAGAAAGATATGCGGAGATATAACCCGGAAGGTTAAACCGTCATTATCTCCTTCTCCTTCGCAGCCAGTATTTCGTCAATCTTCTTGGTATAGTTGTCAGTATCTTTCTGAACGAGATTCTCGTCATCTTTCTCCACGTCCTCAGGAAGACCCTCTTTCTGAAGCTTCTTCAAAGTCTCGATAGCGTCTCTGCGTGCATTTCTGACACTGACTTTTGCAGTCTCGCTTGCTGCCTTGGCTTTTTTAACAAGCTCCTTGCGGCGCTCCTCAGTCAAAGCAGGAATCTGGATTCTGATCATCTCTCCGTTATTCTGAGGGGTAAAACCCAGATTGGCATCCATAATCGCCTTCTCGATAGGGCCGATCATATTCTTCTCCCAAGGCTGGATGAGCATAGTCTTAGCGTCTGGAGTGTTGATACTGGCTACCTGAGGAATCGGAGTGGGATTGCCGTAATAGTTGACCATGACGTTGTTGAATACAGCAGGATTCGCCTTTCCGGCACGGTAGGTTTTCAATTCCTCCTCCAGGTGGAAGATTGCGTCTTCCATCTTCTTTTTCCCCGCAGCAATAACTTCTTGTGCTTTTTCTATCATATTGTTAATAAATTAATTACAAACCAATGTTCCCAATGTTTCACCTTGCATAAGGCGGAAGAATGATTCTGCTTCGTTGATGTTGAAGACAATTATCTTCATGTCGTTGTCTCTGCACATGGTAAACGCGGTGATGTCCATCACCTTCAGGTCATCCGCAATCACCTTGTCAAACGAGATCACATCATATCTGAAGGCTTTAGGATTCTTCACAGGATCGCTGTCATATACTCCGTCGACTTTTGTCCCTTTGAGAATAGCGTCCGCACCTATCTCGCAAGCCCTCAGGGCCGCTCCGGAATCTGTCGTGAAGAACGGGTTTCCGGTACCGCCCGCCAGCAACGCAACTCCGCCGCTTTCAAGAAAAGCGACTACTTTGTCTCTCATATAGTAGGTTGCGAAAGGCTCCATCGGAGTAGCTGTAAACACCTCTGCTGCAACACCTTCTTTCTTAATAGCAAGTGAAAGGGCTATGCTGTTTATCACAGTGGCCAGCATACCCATCTGATCTCCTTTGACCCTGTCAAAACCCAGCTGTGTACCTGCCAAACCTCTGAAAATATTTCCGCCGCCGATAACGACAGCAACTTGTGCACCACCTTTGGCCACTTTTGCAATCTGAGCTGCGAATCCCTGGAGAACCTGCGGATCCAGACCTTTACCGTCCGCTCCACCGATGGTCTCCCCGCTTAATTTGAGCAATACCCTTTTGAATGCCATAACAGAAAATTCTAATTGTTGATTAAACAAATGTAGCCAAATATTATTTTTTTTACAACTTTCAAACTATCTTTGCATATTATACATTGAAAAATCAACCAAGATATTATGTCAAGCATATTTAAATCTTCTATCGGGAAAAAACTCGTGATGTCCATCTCAGGTTTGTTCCTTATTCTGTTCTTAACTCTCCACATGTGCCTCAACCTTGTCTCTGTCTTCAGCGAGGAAGGTTTTGAAAAAGTATGTGAATTTATGGGCCTCCCTATTATCGGAATCATGGTTCCGGTGCTGGCTGCAGGCTTCGTAATCCATATCATTTTCGCTATCATTCTTACCATCGGTAACTTGAAGGCGCGTGGAAAAGTCAGATATGAAGTTCCAAACAAAGCCGCTACAGACTCTTTTGCCGCACGCAACATGTTCGTTCTCGGTCTGATGGTCGCTATAGGACTTGCGCTTCACCTTACCGACTTCTGGGCAAACATGCAGCTTAAAGAATGGATGGGCGCTGAAGCTGACAATCCTAATATGCTTATGGCAAATACCTTTGGAAATGTCGGAATCACGGTAATGTACCTGTTGTGGTTCTTTGTGATATGGTTCCACCTGACTCACGGTTTCTGGAGCGCATTCCAGACTATCGGATGGAACAACAACATCTGGTTGAAACGCCTGAAATGGATTACCTGCATTTACGTAACACTGCTTATGCTTGGATTCGCAGTTACAGCTGTGGCAGGTTGCATCAGGGCTAATTCCAATTCAGTAGGCGCCATTCATCACGAAGAATATACCGGCATCGATCCTTACGGCAACGATGAACCGCCTCAACTGGTAGATGACAATTTGATGTCAAGCAACCTTGACGAGGTCGCTCAGACTCCGGCTGCAGAGCAGCAAGCCGTTGAAGCTGTTCCGGCAGTGAAACCAGCTGTTCCTCAAACTCAGTGGTCAGGATCCTGGAGATGCTCGATGCCTAACTAAAGAGGCTGTCTCAATATCTTTTCGTACGCGTTCCTCAGGGCTCCGGTCGTGAGCGTTATTACTCCGCAGTAAGTATATCCCATCTTCGCTATCAGATGCTGCATAGGGATATTGTCTTTGTGCGTATCTATTCTCATAACCTCAACCCCGTTCTCCAGGCTCAGCTTTTCTGCATACTCGAAGAACCGTTTGCCCAGTCCTGATTTCAGATAATCATCGTCTACGGCGATACGGTGAATCACGCAATAATCTCTTCCGGAGGTAAGCCATTCTCCCCCTTCTATTACCGCATACGTAGGCTCGACATCGAGAATAATAACTGCGAAACCGACGATTTTGCCATCTTCTTCTGCGACATAACAGTTGCCGCCGGCAATATCATTCTCAAAAATAGGTATTGAAGGATATCCGTCTTGCCACTGCGCCACTCCTGCAGAGTGCAATCGGTACTGAGCCTGCTTCACAATTCTCATTATGGAAGCAATGTCGTCAAGTGTTGCCTTTCTAATCATCGGTTTTGATATAATCTTCTATAATACTGTCACAAATAAAGAATTTTTCGTGCGGTATTGCAAATCTTTCTGTTTCAAAATTATAGACAAGATTCAGCTTGTTTTTTTCATCCGTCAGCAGCGAAGCCGGGACCCCTTCGACCGTCCTCAGTCCGAGCATGATTCTTTCGTTGTATATGTCGGTATCGGAGAGCGTCTCATTCTCTGCTGGGACACCTTGGCAGTAAGCCTCCACTGAGCTCGGATTCCACCTGCGGATTCTGTCACCGTCAAAAGAATGGGCGGCGGCGCCAAGGCCCAGATAAGATTCCCGCTGCCAGTAAGAGGAGTTATGCCTTGACTTATAACCCGGCTTGCAGAATGACGAGATTTCGTATTGAGCGTATCCGGCTTCCGCCAACATCGACTGCAAGAGAGAATACTGACTTGCGCAAACATCATCCGAAGGCTCTTTATACTTCTCTGACGCTACCATTTCGGCCAGAGTGCTTTCAGAATCGATGCTCATCTGGTAACTTGAGATATGCTCGGGTGACAGATCAATGGCTCTGGAAAGCGTATTTTTCCACTGCTCTGCCGTAAGACCTGCGAATCCGAATATCAAATCGATGGAAATATTATCGAAACCTTTATCTCTCAAGAATTTATATGCAGAATAAACTTGTTCAGCATTATGTCTGCGGTTCATCCATTTCAGATGAGCCTCTTCGAAGGACTGAACTCCCATACTGATTCTGTTGACCCCTGCGGCAAGGAAAGCATCCGTCAGCTGATCCCCGTCAGGGTCTGCGATATCGTCCGGATTGACCTCAACCGTGAATTCTTCAACCTTCGACAAGTCAAAATTCTCTCTCAGAGAATCCACTATCCTGCTGAAAACGTCAGGGGGAAGAATTGAAGGAGTTCCTCCTCCGAAATAGAGAGTGTCTACGGTCCTGCCCTTCGAAACGAAAAAATCTCTCATGGACCTCATTTCCCTCTCCAGGGCATCGGCATAAGAGACAAAAGGCGTCTTCTTTCCAGAACAACGCCTTTGTACTATTTCTGAATAAAACCCGCAATATGTGCAAAAAGAGGCACAAAAGGGGATATGAACGTAAATGCCTGACAACTCTTATCTGAGAATAAGGTCGGCACTTCCGAGCAATGCCTCGTTAGAATATACGTCCACTGTGTAGACTCCTTTGACAAACGGAGTGCCGTTTGAGAAGTAGATGCTCATCTCAACTTCCGCACCCTGATAGTCAACCTCTCTTGAAGCCGAACTCATCATCTCCTCTCCATTGCAAGAGAAGAGTTTCTGCTCGTCGCTTGTCATAAGAATGCCATCCGGGCCTTTGACTCTGATGTAAATGGTCTTCCAGCCTGTCTTGGCGATACTGTTTTCAATCAGCGTAAAGTCTGTACGGAGTTTCTCAACACGGCTGCTTCTGTCAGTAATCTTGTTGGAAGCATTGATAGCGTTAAGGGTTATTGCCCTGGCCTTGATAACGGAACCTTTCTCAACCTGAGCTGCATACGCATCGGTCGTAGAGCGAAGATCCTCGTACTGTCTTTGGCTTGCGGCAGCCTCCTGGCGAGCCAGTGAAGCCTCCTCCCTGAGAGCGATATTCAAACTGTTGAGTGAATCAATCTGCACAATGTAGTGCTTCATGATGGAACGCAACGTGCCGAGCTCCTGCTCGTATTGGCGAATCTGAGCGCGGTTGGTCGCTTCTGTCTTCTGGAAGCGCTCTATCAGTTGATCCACTTTTTCACGTTCGATGGCGAGATTGGCATTCAATGTGTCGTTCGAAGTCTTCAAATCGGCATAATCTTTCTGAAGCTCAATCATCTGCGCCGTAATATCTTCTTTCTCAATGTTAAGTTCCTTTACGAGATTACTCTTGGTAATCCAGATGTAAGCCAAACCGGCCAGAAGCAAAGCCGCAAGGATGGCCAGCACTATGACCACCGACTTTAATGATTTTTCTTGTCTTTGAACTTCTTCCATAGCTATAATAATTAGAATGTTATCGTATAATGCAAAAATAATTAAATTTGTGACATGAAGTACCTTATTCGATCTGCTAAATACTTGCTCTATTTCGTAATTCTGTTTTTCGTGATAGTGCTTGTCATTTCATTTATGAACCATCAGGACATTACTGATTTTCAGTCTTTGTTCATTGACGGCGCCCTGGCCAAGATATCCATTATCTTCGTTGTCATCGCCGCAGTCTATCCTCTCTTCGGTTTCAAGAAGAATCGCCTCAACATTGATGACGACTTCGAGAATTACTACGAGACAATTGTCGAGACCATGGAAAACTATGGCTATGAACTGTCTATCAAAGATGAGACCAAATTGGTCTTCAGGGCAAGCAAGCCGTCCATCCGTTTTGCGAGAATGTGGGAGGATGCCATCACGTTCTGCATCACCGAAGATCCGAAAGTAATAGACGTGGATGGTCCTTATAAAGATACGGTGCGCGTGGTTCGCGCCATTTCCTACAATTACAGAATGGAGCATCGTACAGGAGAAGAAGACGGACAATGAAAATCGTAGCCAGATATACCAACGCTTTTGACGCTCATATCGCTCAAGGTTTGCTGGAGAGCGAAGGGATACTGTCCGAAGTTACAAACGAGAGCAGCATATTCCCGGGATTCGGCGAAATACGCGGATATGACATCAGGCTCGTTGTCAATGACGAAGACTACGAGGAGGCAAAAAGGATTCTGGACCTCAACCAATAGTTCTACTTTTTTTGTATATTTGCGATGTGTGGCTTGATTTTCGAATCACACCATTCTGGCTTGAACAATAATAAATATTAATCGATATGAAGAAATTACTTTTATCCTTTGTGGTTGCACTTTTCACAGTAGGCGCAATCAATGCTCAAGACTTGGAAACAGTTACTAATCTTTACAATGCAGCTGCCGAAGTTCTCTCTTCAGGTGACGATGCGGCCGCTTTGACTCAGTTCGAGGCAGCGCTTAAAGCAGCAACGGCTCTCGGAGACGAAGGCGCAGCAATCGCAAACAATTGCAAAGACGTAATTCCTAAGCTCCTTGTTTCAATTGGAAAATCTTGCGCAAACAGTGGTAAAATTGATGAAGCGATAGACAATTTCAACAAAGCTATCGACGTTGCAGCCGAGTACGGTAACGACGCAGTGCTTGCTGAAGCCAGCGCGCTCATTCCTCAGATGCTTATGGCAAATGCAGGACAGTTGCTCAACGATAAGAAATATCTCGAAGCAGCCGCAGCATACAAAAAAGTTGTCGACCTGGACCCTACCAACGGTACCGCTTGGTTGAGAATGGGTATGGCTTACGCAGCTGAAGGCAACTCAAATCAGCTGGCTATCGAAGCTTTGAACGCAGCAGCTGAAAACGGCCAGGAAGCAAATGCCAAGAAACAACTTGCCACCGTATACCTGAAGGAAGCCGTTGCTTGCCAGAAGGCTAAAGATATGGCAGGTATGTTGGAGAATGCACAGTTGTCAGCACAAAACAACGACAGCGCAAACGCTCAAAAACTTATCGGTACAGCAGCTCTGAGTTTGAAACAGAACAAAGTCGCTGCCGATGCATTTGAGGCTTATCTGGCACTTAATCCAAACGCATCAGACAAAGCTCAAACAATTTACCAGCTTGCTACTGCCCTTATGGGAGCAGGTGACAATGCAAAGGCTTGCAGTTACTTCAAACAAATTGCCAACGATGAGAAATGGGGTGAGGCTGCAAGATATTATATCACTACTTTGAAATGCAACTAAAGCAGTTGGAGCTTCTCGCTCCTGCTAAGGACAAAGAGATCGGCATCGCAGCTATTGACTGTGGTGCCGATGCTGTATATATCGCCGGGCCTAGATTTGGGGCAAGGGAAGCTGCCGGTAATTCTGTGGAGGATATTGCCGAACTTGCAAGCTACGCCCACAGATTCGGCGCCCGGATATTCATTCCAGTCAATACCATTCTCTACGAGGACGAAATTGAAGATGCTCAAAGGTTGATTCACGAGGTATATGAGGCCGGAGCGGATGCTCTCATCGTCCAGGACTTGGGAATTCTCCGGATGAAACTTCCTCCTGTCGAGCTCCACGCTTCAACTCAAACCGCCATCAGGAACGCTGAGCAGGCGAAATTACTGGAAGGGCTTGGCTTCACGAGGTTGGTTCTGGAGAGACAATTGTCTCTCGATGAAATTAAATCCATCCGGCAGGCTGTTTCCTGCGAACTGGAGACATTCATTCACGGAGCCCTTTGCGTTTGCTACAGCGGCAACTGCTATCTCAGCGAGCGTTTGGCCGGCCGAAGCGCAAACAGAGGAGCCTGCATTCAGGCCTGCCGCTCCGATTATGACCTCGTGGATGAGGACGGAAAGGTGCTGGCACACAATAAAAAACTTCTTTCTCTGAAAGACCTGAAATGGGACGACAGAATCGGGGACCTCGCTCAGGCAGGCATCTGCTCATTCAAGATAGAAGGACGTCTGAAGAATATTTCCTACGTAAAGAACGTCGTGCGTCATTACAGAGAGGCGACAGACCGCTTCATAACCGCAAATGAAGGTTACTGCAGATCTTCATTCGGAGAAATCCACGGGGGATTCAAGCCCGATCTGAATGCAACTTTCAACCGAGGCTACACCTCTCTCTTCATAGACGGCAGAAAGGGGGAATGGAATTCCGGTGATGCAGCCAAATCTATGGGAGAATACATAGGCAAGGTCACAACCGTCGGCAAAGATTTCATTACGGTAGATTCTTCCTCCCGCTTTGCAGGAGGTGACGGCCTGGCCTTCGTGGCGAAAAACGGGGATATCATCGGATCGAGAGTGGAGAAGAGCGAAGGGGACAAGATCTATCTGAAAGACACCTCGGCACTTTTCAAAGGGCAAGCCGTATATCGCAATTTCAACAAGCAGTTTGAAAAAGAGATTAAAGACAATTCGCCTCAGAGACTCATCCCTGCATCCGTCACTTTTGATTCCCGGAAAGCTGTCGCTACTACCGTAGCCGGAATAACCGCAACCTACAACATCGAACAGGATTTTCCGGTTGCAGTAAAGAAGGATGTCGCCATCAATTCTATAAAGAACCAGCTGGAAAAGATCGCCGGAGATTTCATTTTCAAGGTAACCGGGATGGACACCGAAGACGTACGGTTCTATCCGGCATCCTTTTTAAACGGGGTTCGCAGGTCTCTGGCTGAAGAACTGTCCCGACGGATAGTGGAGAATCATCTGAAAAACCGCCGTCACAACGAGATTGCCGCCAACCTCATTCCTCTTTGCAAAGGTAACCTGGACTATTCTGCAAACTGCTCCAACAATCTTTCGGCGCAGGTTTATAAAGAATTGGGATTCGGGCATGTCGATCCTGCTTACGAACTGTCCCATAAAGGGAATGCCGAGCTGATGAGAACCAGGTACTGCATCAAGTACGAACTGGCTCTCTGCCCCAAGAATCCACTTTGCAAAAACGGGATGTATAACAAAGAACTGTTCCTGGTGAACGGCGGCAGAAAACTGCGCCTGTTTTTTGACTGCAAGCAATGTGAAATGGTTATATTTTAGTATTTTTGCGGCGCAATACTAAGTAACTATGTTAACCGTTTCAACCCCGACTATCATAATCCTTGTAATTGACGTAATTATCGGTCTCGCCATTCCGGCGTGCCTTTATCTGTGCCTGAGAAAGAAGGGCGCAAAAGTCAAGAATTTCTGGATCGGCGTTCTGGTAATGCTTCTCTTCGCGTTTGTTCTGGAGGGCATCGCCAACGCGCTCATATCTCCCGTCCTCTTTCCGGGCGGACTGATCAATATCTGGAAATACGCCATTATAGGGGGACTTTTAGCCGGAGTGTTTGAAGAGACGGGCCGTTTTCTGGCATTCAAGACTGTGCTGAAGAGATCTGCCACCACTCCTAAAGACGCATTGATGTACGGAGCAGGCCACGGCGGATTCGAGGTGTTCGTCATTCTGGCGCTCACCATGATGGGAAATCTGTTCCTGAGCGTTCTCGTAAATCATGGCGCTACTGACCTGATTACAAGATCTCTTGAAGGGGAAGCCCTCAACAACGTTCAGGAAGCATTCTACATGCTTTGTACAACCAAGCCTACTCAATATCTGCTTCCGGTAGCTGAGAGAATTTCTGCCATCATCACCCAGCTTGCCCTATCAGTAATCGTATGGAAAGCCGCCACCTCTTCAAAACACGTTTGGCTGTATCCGGTTGCCATCGTGCTGCATCTGATCATAAATGCGGCGGCTATCATCTGTACATCTCAATTCCACCTTCCTGTCCTTGCAGTCGAGGCTATTGTTTTCGTGATAGCAATCGTTTACGCGGTATTCGCATGGATTGTTTACAAGAGGGAAGCAGTTTAAGAATAGAATATGAATACATCAAACCTTAAAGCCTACCTCTCGGTATTAGGCGCCGTCACTTTTTGGGGTCTGTCATTTGTATGGACCAACAAGCTCATTCATCTCCACATCCCAATTTTCACATTCATATTCGGCAGACTTATAATTGCGGGGCTGGTGCTTCTCCTGATATGCCTTTGCCTCGGTAAGATTGAGAGAATAAAGAAGCAGGACGCAAAATGGTTTATCCTGATGGCGATATGCGAGCCTTTTATCTATTTCATCGCAGAAACTTTCGGCATCAAGAGTACCAATTCTCCGACTTTGAGCGCCCTCATCATAGCCACGATTCCTATATTCACCATGTTGGGTGACAGGTTTTTCTATAAGACGAATATCTCGAAATGGACTGTAATAGGGATTCTGCTCACACTCCCGGGAGTATTTCTGATGGTAGTCAACGGGGGCAAGATCACAAGCGATTACTGGTGGGGAATACTGCTGCTGTTCGTTGCAGTTTTTGCCGCCTGCGGATATAATCTATGCATTCGTAATCTGGTAAACGGTTATTCTCCGCTTACAATCTGTTACGTGCAATTCTTGCTGGGAAGCTTAATGTTCCTCCCTCTTATGCTCACAACAAGAGGCGACTTTGAAGTCACCTCTCTGTTAACCCGGGATGCGTTGCTCCCTATTCTGAGTCTCGCGTTGCTGTGCTCCTGCCTAGCTTTCTGCCTGCAACTGATTGCCGTGAGCAAAATCGGAATCACCAAGGCCAGCGTTTTCAACGCCACAATTCCTATCGTATCGGCCATAGCTTCATTCTTCTACGGGATGGAGACCTTTACCGTGATACAGGTGGTCGGCATCATGATCGTCGTATTCGGCGTCATTCTCGCGCAGACAAAGCCACGAAACGCAATCTAGCCTACTCTATTACCTGAATCTTTGAGTAGTCCCTCGGTTTTGCATCGGGAGCCTCGTCAGGATATCCGACAGCAATACAGAGCACCAGTTTGTAATCCTCTCTGAATTTGAGCTGTCTCAAATAAGGAGCCGCTTCCGGCGTGTCATTCATAAAGTCGGTCTGAATGCCAAGGCAGCAGGTTCCGAGACCGAAAGAAGCCGCAGCGTTGCATATATTTCCGGCAAGAAGCCCGGCGTCAAGGTCGGTATAACGACCCGGACCGTCAGGGATTGCGATGAAATAAACTGCCGTACCGTTCTTGAAGAAATTCTTGAAAGAGGGATTGTCAACCTGTCTGGCAGTCCTCTCATTACGGCGCATTACCTCTTTGTAAACTTCGGTAATGCCGTTTATGTATTCAGGATTGTCAACTATTCTCACTTCCCATTCTTGAGCATTACGAGAATTTGGAGCATTGACTCCGATTCTTGCTATTTCCTCGAGGAGGGCGCGGTCTACCGGTTGGTCGGTATAATTCCTGATGCTTCTGCGGGCAAGAAGCGTCTCAACCGTAGGATTTGTGAAAGCTGTCCCGTTTGCATTCTTGGTGCAGCCTTTCTTGCCGAGGAGGTATCCCAGACAAACTCCTGCAAGAATCAACACCACAAAAAGGAGAATTAATGATTTTTTCATAGCGCTGTGATTGTATTTGTTATAGTCAAAGATAAAAAGTTTTTATTGTTTTTGCTAAATTTGTATTCGGTATGAAATTCTCCCAAATTAATGGAAATGAGAGCCTTAAAAGCAGGCTCAAGGCAATGGTCGATTCGGGGAAACTCGGTCACGCTTTCCTTTTCGTAGAAGAGGAAGGGATGGGCGCCTTGCCTATGGCTCTTGCCCTGGCTCAATACATCAATTGCAAGGGAGAAAAAGATGGCGATTCTTGCGGGGTCTGCAGCAACTGTTACAAAATCGAGAAGCTTATCCATCCCGACCTCCATTTTTCTTACCCTGTGAACGCGTCCCCTCTTCTTTCCGAGGCTGAAAAGAAGAAGCCCACATCGGACATGTTCCTCAATGAATGGAGAGAACTGTGCCTGAGCAATCCGTATTTCAGCGAACAGGATCTCTATTCTGCATTCAAGATTGAGGGAAAGCAGGGGAACATCTCAGTTAACGAAGCGAAGCGGATTATAGACGTCCTCTCGCTGAAGCCTCTGGAGGCCGATAACAAGGTGATGATTATATTCCTCGCAGAGAGGATGAACAGCGAGGCGGCAAATAAACTGCTCAAACTGCTTGAAGAGCCCCCTGCAGGCACCTATTTCTTCCTCATTGCCCAGCAGCCGTCAAGGCTTCTGACCACGATAGTTTCCAGATGCCAGTTAATACGGCTTCAGCCGGAATCACCACGGGATTTGGCGGCAATTCTTTCAAAAGAGAAGGGCATTGACGAGTCGGACGCTCTCAATTATGCCAGGGTCGCAGCCGGGAGTTACGGCAGGGCGATCAAGCTGATTGAAGAGAATGAATCCGAAAAAGAATACGAACAGAAAGTTAAAGAGCTGTTCGAGGTCTGCTTGAACAAAAACCTGGTTGAAGTTATCTCCACCGCGGATTCTCTTGCCGAAATGGGAAGAGAGCAGCAGAAGACTTTTTGCCGGCAGGCGGAGCTACTAATCAGAAAATTATTTATGTTTGCAAATGGCGCCGGAGATATTTCTTTGGCCCAACAAAAAGAATACGATTACCTTGAAACGCTGGCCAGTCGGATTAAACCCGATTTTTATGAGAAAGGGCTGAAGATTTTTGATTCCGCTCTTGTGGCGATAGAGAGTAACACCAACTCGAAGCTGCTGTTTCTGGATATATGTAATCGCCTTTACATGATGTTATAAAATGAAAGATCAAAAAGTAAAATACGATTGTTACCGTGGGTGCGAGGTTGTAAGAAAGGGGAACGGTGAAATTTCCATCAATTACGATCAGTCTTGCTGCAAAAGAGCCACTTTCAACTGGCTTGACGGCATCACCACGGAGAGTTGCAGAGACCTGTTTGAGGTGCGATTCAAGAACACCCGCAAGGCAATCTACCGCAACGATTCCAATCAGATATTAAAAGTTGGAGACATAGTTGTCGTTGAAGCCACCAACGGACACGACGTTGGAATAATCACGTTGGACGGCGCCGTAGTGGGTCGTCAGCTTCTCCGCAACAACATAGACATCAAGACTTACGAGTTCAAGAGAATCTACCGCAAGGCTAAAATTCTGGACATCGAGAGATGGCAGGAGGCCATTGCGCGAGAGCATAAGACTATGATCCGCTCCCGCCAGATTGCCGCAGATCTGAATCTCGACATGAAAATCGGAGACGTGGAGTTCCAGGGAGACGGGACGAAGGCCACATTCTACTATATCGCAGACGAGCGCGTTGATTTCCGTCAGTTGATTAAGGATTTCGCTGAAGAATTCCGTATCAGAATCGAAATGAAACAGATTGGCGCAAGACAGGAAGCCGGTCTGATCGGAGGAATCGGCGTTTGCGGAAGGGCGCTTTGCTGCTCATGCTACATGGCAAACTTCCTGTCCATTACAACTCAGACTGCAAGATGTCAGGATCTCTCGCTGAACCCACAGAAGCTCGCAGGACAGTGCGGCAAGCTCAAATGCTGCATCAACTATGAGGCGGACACTTATGCTGACGCTCACAGCAAGCTTCCGGAGGTTAAAGAACCGTTGATGTTCGACAACGGCCCGGCTTACCTTGTAAAGACCGACGTGCTTCAAGGTGTGCTCTGGTTCTCATTCGACAAAGGCAATATGGTGAATATGTTCCCTCTTTCTGCCGACGAAGTCTTTGAGATTCAGGAGATAAACAAAAAAGGAAAGAGCGCTTCCCAGAATCAGAAGAAAGAGTCGGAAGAGGAGCACCAGTTCATCAGCGCCGTCGGCGATGACAGCATTTACCGCTTTGACGAACGCGGAAAATCCAGAAAGAAAAGAAAGCATAAAAGAAAAGGGAATGACAGGAAAGAGGTTTAGTTTAATAGCCGTTCTTTTGTCTTTATTGTTCTGCTCGTGTACCAACCGACATGAGGGATACTCTTTTCTCAGCCTGAAAGACAACCCTGACGGGCTTAACTACACATTCACAATAGATACTCTCTGCACCTACGACACGTATATTTCGTGTAAGTTCAATTCCAGAGCAGTTTCTGACAAGCTCCTCAGAATGAGGGTTATAGTGACTGATCCCCGGGGAGAAAATTACTGTGACACTCTGGTTCTGCCCCTCCATTCACGGGAAAACGAAACCAGCGTAGCGGATGGCATTCTCATCTGTAACGAGGGAGCTTATACCGACATTCAATGGCCCTACAGAAGCGGTGTAAAGAGCGACATTATCGGTAAATGGGGCGTCACCTTCGACCTTCTCTCAAATTCCGAAGGTATTCTTGGAATGGGGTTCAGCTATATGCCTGCTAAAAAGTAAAGATGGGAAAGGACAAACTTAGAAAATTCAGGGAGAATGAGACCTTTGAATGTCTCCTGCAACCGACTCTGGATCAGATATTGGACCGGAAGCACCCACTTTGCGGCAAATGGGGTAAGGAAGTTTTCCGCAATGGCAATCCCCTCGTTCTGGAACTTGGCTGCGGAAAGGGCGAATATACGATTGCCCTGGCCGAACGCAATCCTGACATCAATTACATAGGAGTCGACATCAAAGGAGCCAGGCTCTGGAAAGGAGCAAAGTATGCCACCGAAAACAAAATGCCGAACGTCGCCTTCCTCCGCACCAGAATAGACTTTATTTCCTCATTCTTCGGCCCGGATGAAGTGGATGAGATTTGGGTTACCTTCGCTGACCCTCAGCCTAAAAAGCCCAATAAAAGACTGACTTCCCCAGTGTTTTTGGAGAGATACAAGACTTTCCTTAAAAAGGGTGGTATTGTCAACTTGAAGACTGACAGCCAGTTGCTTCACGAATATACTCTGGAGACCGCTCCTGACAGCGGCTTCGAAATTCTCGAGCACAACAATGACATTTACGGAAGCGGTCGCGTCACACCTGACGACATACTGAACGTCAAGACCTTCTACGAGTCGCAGTTCCTCGCCAAAGGACTTCCTATCACCTATTTGAAAATGAGATTGCTCTAACTGCTGCGATTGCAGAGATGGAGAGCGAGTTTAGTCAGGAACTCCTTTGATCGGGAATCCTCAAACAAGTCCAGGGCAGAGACTGCTTTGCGGGACTCTTCTTCCAACGCTTTCTGGGCATATCCGATACCGCCTGCGAGAGAAACTTCTTTAAGGACTGCCCTCCGGCGTCTGTGACAGAATTTTTTCATCAGTTTGGCACTCTCCTTCTCGTCTAAACTACGCAGTGCGCCAAGCAGCGGGAGAGTGATTTTTCTTTCCATTATATCCTGCCCCGAAGGCTTTCCGGTATCAAGTTTCGGAGAATAATCCAGAATATCGTCTCTGATCTGAAATGCAAGGCCCAGATGACAGGCATATTCCCCTATGGCATCCACCTGCTCTTTTGAAGCGCCTACGGAATAAGCACCTGCAATCATTGCGGTGTGGAAGAGAGAAGCCGTTTTGTAAAAAATAACCTGGTAGTATTCTTCTTCGGTAGTATCGATGGAGATTGCTTTCTGCATCTGGAACAATTCTCCTTTGGACAACTCTTCCAGACAGTCCCGGAAAGCATTTATGATTTTCATATTTCCTCCGTCCACTATCTTTTTCATCGCTACCGAGAGCCAGAAATCTCCCACCAGAACGGAGGCGGTGGAAGACACCATCGCGCCTACGGTAGGACGGCCTCTTCGAATCTTAGAATCATCCACCACGTCATCGTGAAGCAGCGTGGCAGTATGCAGCAACTCCGATGCCGCAGCGCAATCGGCAGTATGTTCTTCACACTTCCCTGCACAGACGCGGGCAGCCAAAAGGCAGAGCATAGGACGGAGTTGTTTTCCCAGGCTCTCCGTAATATACTGATTGATAGAGTCTAAAAGAGGTATTCGGGAGTTGAGACTCTCTGCGAATACCTCCTTATATTTCTCCCAGTCTGATCCTAGATAACTGATTATTTCTTTTGTCATCAGAATTTAACACCGAGAGTAAACTCCAAGCTGTGAGGCTTGTTACCAATCTCCTTGACGTTGTTCACGTACTCTGAACCGGCGGCAACTTTACCGAAGTTCCATGCGTACTTAGCGGTAAACTGAACAAGGTCGAACAATTCGACACCGGCACCAAGAGCGATGCCATACTCAAGTTTGCTTGCAAGCTCCTTTGTTGTTTCAGAAATGTGCTGATTGCCTGAACCGTTTAACTTGTTGCTCAAGCAGTAACCGACAAACGGGGTAGCCTGAACGAAAGGTCTGACGATGAGCAAGTCCGGTCCCCATTGGATGTTAACCGGAACCTGAAGATATGACAGCTCCCAATTAACGTTATCTAATTTGGAACCTTTCTTATTGAATACGAGCTCCGGTTGAACTGAAAAACCGGCAACTGAGCGAGTCTGGTAACCAATACCTACTTGAAAACTGGTATAATCCTTAATGCTCTGGAAATCCGCTTTGCGAATATCCTGCTGCGAGCTGGTAACACCGGCCTTGATCACAAATTTCTGTGCATTCGCCGTGAAACTGACGCAAGTCAGCATCAAGATTGAAATAACAAATAGACTTAGTTTTTTCATGATATCAATTGTTTAAAGATACTTTTCTATTCTTGCTACAATATCACTCTTAGGAACTGCTCCCACTGAACGGTCCACCAATTCTCCGTTTTTGAAGAAAAGAAGAGTAGGAATATTGCGAATTGAATATTTCATAGGAACATCTGATGCCTCGTCTACGTTGCATTTGGCAACAGTCAATTTACCGGCGAATTCATCTGCCAGCTCATCAACTATTGGAGAAAGCATTCTACAAGGGCCACACCACGTTGCCCAGAAGTCTACGATCATAAGGCCTCCCTTAGACAGAAGATCTTCAAAATTTGAATCTGTTACATTTTGTACCATATTGTGTCATTTTTTGCGAATATACTAAAAAAACTAAACTGTCTGTTCAATATTCCAGACAAACGCCCTGACTCCAACCTCCTTGTTTCTAAGGTCCAGCTTCTTGACAGTCGCCAGAAGATCAGGGACTAGAGAATCTTCAACTACGGTCATAACTGCGGAATTCATCTCAGGCCAGGTATGTGTGCCGCGGTGAGGACGTCCACCGTTTGTACCACGGCCCTGGACTTGCTCAAACATTGTGAAACCGCTGATTTTCAGCTGATCCAACATATATTCCACACGTCCTGTATTGGATTGATTGAATACTATGAATACTGCTTTCATATCTTGTTACTCCTCTGTTGAAAGTTGCATGAATATATATTTCTGACGCTCCTTGGATTCTTTGTCTCTCTCACCGCTGCGGCTTACGAGGCCGTAGAATACAGGAACCACAATCAAGGTGATTATTGTAGATACCAGCAAACCGCCGATAACCACAATACCCATAGGGTGCCACATTTCAGAGCCTGAACCTCTGCTCAACGCCATAGGGAGCATACCGAGCATGGTGGTGAAGGCTGTCATCAACACCGGACGCAGACGTGAATGGCCGGCAAGTGCGATTGCATCGTTAAGGGCATATCCGCGGTCGCGCATCAGGTTGGTATAGTCCACCAGCACGATACCGTTCTTGACTACGATACCAACGAGCATTACCACACCCAGAGCGCCAATCAGGTCAAGTGTCGTACCGGTAATCCATAAGGCGAGAATTACACCGGTAAGGGCAAAAGGTATTGCCAGCATGATGATGGCAGGCTTGCTGAACGATTCGAACTGAGAAGCCATCACGATATAGACCAGAAGCATGATCAGCAGCAACAGAGTTGCCATATCGGAGAATGATTTCTGCATCTCTTCGAATGAACCCGAGATGTCCGTAGTCACTCCGTGAGGAACTGAGATTTCGTCCATGACACCGTTGATCTGCGCCGCCAGTTCTCCAAGGGAAACGTTGTATGGGGTAACGCTGACTTTCAGGTAACGCTGACGGTTCTTTCTTTCAATTGTCGGTGGAGAGAAATACTCCTCTATCGTGGCCAATTCACTCAGTTTCACTTTTGAACCTGTCGCGGTCGGAATGGTAAGATTGAGAATGTCCGAAATGGAGTTACGGTTATCTTCCTGCAATCTGACGAGAATCGTATACTCCTCTCCGTCCTCTTTCAAGAATCCTGATGCAAGACCGTTGACACGGTTTCTCACATAGGTTGAAGCTATGCTGGTACTCAGACCGTGCATGGCAAGTTTCTCTTTGTCAAAATGAACCATCATTTCAGGACGCTCTTTATCACGGCTCAGGACAATGTCGCGAGCGCCCGGAACTTTCTCCAATATTGCATTCTTAAGGTCTTCCGCGAAGATGTTGGTCTCATCGAAATCATATCCGTAAACGTCTATGTCCACGCTTCCGCCACCGCCCATGCCCATTCCGCTGGATGCGTTACACTGATACCTGATAATCTGAGGATATGAAGCCAATTCTTTACGCATAACCTCGGCTATCTGCTGGATACTCCTTTCGCGTTCCTCCTTCTTTGAACAAACTACGGTCATGGAGATTTTGCTGTTGGTAGTTGAGGTGAACATCGCTCCGATACCCGCATTGTCATCACTACCTGCTGTAGTTGAGATTCTTTCAATCTCCGGAACCAATTCATTGAAACGGGTCTCGAGAATTCTGGCAAGCTTGATAGTCTCGTCCACTTTGGTTCCATTCTGAAGCTCAACGGTTACGCTGAGACGACCGGAATCGCTTTCCTGCATAAAGTCGGTACCGATTTTACCGGTAACCAGAGGCAGAAGCGATGCCGCGAAAATGAGCAGCGCCAAGAACAAAGTCAAAAACTTGTGACTCAGACAAAATCTCAAAACATTAGCATAGAAATTGTCGAGTTTGTCCATAAGTCTGATAACCACTTTATCGTAAAATCCCTCCTTCTTTTTAACCTCAATCAAGCGACCGTCTTTATCTACGGCGACTTCCTTCGCCTTGAGAAGTTGAGAGCACAGCATAGGAGTGAGGGATATTGCTACGACCGTAGAGGTGCAGACTACTATCGTCACAATCCAACCAAGCTCTTTGAACAGAATACCGGCCATACCGTTAAGCATTGTCAGCGGCACGAATACGGCTACGATGACGAGGGTTGTGGCGATAACCGAAGTCCATACCTCATTTGTGGCGTAGATAGCCGCATCGCGAGGATTGGTTCCACGGTCAATGTGCTTGGTAATATTCTCCAGAACCACAATTGCATCATCCACCACCATACCGATTGCCACCGTCAGAGAACAGAGCGAAATGATGTTCAAAGAACTGTTGGCCAACGCAAGGTATATGAACGCCACAATCAATGCTATCGGGATTGTAATGGCAATTATGAAGGTTGCTCTCCATTTTCCGAGGAAGAACAGCACCACAATTACGACGAAAAGAAGGGCGTAAAGAATGGATTCTTCGAGAGAACCGATTGCATCCTCAATGTCTTCGGAGGTATCGAAAAGAACCTGTATGTTGACGTCCGACGGGAGCTGCTTGACAATCTTGTCCATTTCCCTGCGGACATCCTTACATATTTGCACTGCATTCGCATCGGAACGGCGGGTAATCATAATTCTCACGCCATCCTCACCGTTGATCTTCTGATCAAGGGAAAGGTCTTTGATGGTATCCCTGACGTTTGCAATGTCCTTTACAAAAATCTGCTGACCCGTCGGAGTCGTGGTAACGACTATGTCCTCTATCTCGCTGCTCTCCTTGTACTCACTGCGGACCTGCAGGTTATACTGCTCTTTGTCCATCTTCACAAGGCCGGAAGAGAGATTGATGTTGTTGGCGGAAATAGCCTGACCGACCGCCTCTACAGTAAGATTGTAAGTGTCCAGTTTGTACTGATCCAGGTCCACGTAGATGTAACGGTCAGGAGCTCCGGTTATGGAGATATTTCCGATGCCGTCGACTCTGTTAAGCTGAGGGACGACGATGTCGTTGAGCAACTTGTCCAGTCCTGCATAACTCTCCTTAGCCGTAACGGAATAGTTGATGATAGGCATTGAGCTGGAACTGAACTTGAAAATGTACGGGTTGCTGCATCCGTTAGGAAGGTTATCCTTGAGCATATCCACGTAAGAGCGGATATCGTTCATCACCTCGTCCAAATCGGTGCCCCACTCCATCTCCAACATCACCATTGACATATTGTCACGTGAAGTGGATGTCATATTCTTCAAGCCGTCTACCGAGTTAAGGCTATTCTCGACGAGCTTGGTCACATTCTCCTCTACCTCACTGGCGTTCGCACCCGGATACGTGGTCATTACCGTAACATACGGCGGCTCCATCTCCGGGAACTGTGCGATAGGCAGTCTCGAGAAGCTGAAAAGGCCTATCACAATCACCGCAACGAAGACCAAAAGCGTCGTTACGGGTTTATTTATCGCGGTTTTGTAAATACTCATCTTTAATAAACTTTAACTACTTTAAGAGTTACTCCGTCTACAAGTTTCTCTGCTCCGGTAGTAACAACTTCCACTCCTTCACTTATTTCATTGGCTATAACTTCGATTCTGTCATCATAGCGAGCTCCCAACTTGACGAAAACACGTTTTGCCTTGCCGTTGTCGTTCAGATAAATGTAACGCTCGTTAGAGCCGGTAAGTCTTTGAACGCATTGATAAGGGACAAGCATTGCATTCTCACTTGCAAGAGCAAGAATTGCGTGACAGTACATTCCCGGACGGAGAAGCTTTGCAGAATTGTTGATCTTCACTCTTACTGAGAATGTGTGGCTGGACGGGTCTATCACAGGGAAGATCTGGTCAACCACTCCTACAAATGTGTCGGAAGGATATACGTCTGATTTTAAAGTCACCTGCATACCTTCTTTAATCATCGGGAAGTATGCCTCGGGAACGTTGATCATCAGCTTGAGAGTTTTGATCTCGCTCATAGAGAGAATGTACTGGCCGGAATAAAGCTCGCCGTTCTCATAGTTCTTGGCGGTAATCACTCCGTCGAATTCTGCTCTGACGAAAGTATTCTTCTCCAGGAAACGGAGCTGCTCCGCAGCCTGGTTCAGACCTGTTTTCGCCTGGTCATAAGCTTGCCGTGAAATGGCTCCGGTTGAAACCAGGGTCTCCATTCTTGCACAGTCGGTCTTTAAATTCTCGTAAGACAATTTAGCTGTATTATATTGCTGAGGGTCCATCTGAACCAGCAAAGCGCCTTTCTTTACTTCATCTCCGGCAAGGACATAAATCTTCTGGATAATACCGGTTACCGAAGGGGCTATATTCTGAGTAGTATAGCCTTGAAGGGTTGAGGAAAGGTTCAACTCACGAGAGACTTCCACACTTTTCAGGATAGTGGTCTCCACAACTTCTTCTCTTTCTACTTCGACTTCCTCTACTTTTGGCTTGCATCCGCTCATGATAAATGCGAGCGAGAGAATAATCAGCAATGATTGTTCAATTCTTTTCATATATGTACAGTTTTATTTATTCAAAAGTTTTTCCAGATTTATCTGAGCTTCAACCAGCGTCATGACAGACTGCATGTAAGCGGACTGAGCGGCTATGAGGGTATTGGACGTCGTGGTCATTTCCATGGCCGAAGACAACCCTTGCTCATACTTAGCCTTGATGTTGTTGAACACTTTCTGCGTCACGTCGAGATTCTCTTTCTGCACACAGTAATTCTCGTAAGCATTCGTAAGATTGTAGCACAGCTGCTTGTAATTGATCAGAATGCTTTTCTCGGTCGTATTCAGAGTATTCAACTGCTTCTCATAGGCGTACTTAGCGGCCTGAATGGTCTTGGTTTTGCCAAGCGATGAGAAAACCGGAATTGAAAGGGTGACGCCTATCATATTAGGAGGCGTCATGTTCATTCTGGCCTCATCCGAGAAATAGTGCTTGTAATTGTATTGATAGCGTGCCGACAATGTAGGAGAAAGCGCCCACTTTGCAGCATTGAGCTGCTGCTTGCTAAGCTCCGTATTCTTCTGCAACAGCTGATAATCGTAATTATTCTCTATGTTGAAGTCTTCTCCCATCAGCGCCATATAAGAAGCGTCGTCGAGGATATCCTCCAGAGGCTGGGTCAATATCAATTCCGTAGTGGGCTCAAGGTCGAGCAGGAGCTTGATTGCGTTGTAAACCATCTCCAGAGAGCGTTCAGCCGATGCCTGAGAATTCTTCAGAGTGGCCAGTTGTACAGCAAGCTGATCGGCGGCTGTCTGCTCTGAGACTCCTACCTCAACACTCTTGGCCGTCATATTATACAGAGAATTCATACTCTCTACATTCTGGCCGAGAAGTGAAATGATTCTCTCTGAGACGAGAGCCGAGAAATAGAGTTGTTTTGCCTGGGAGCGAATGTCCAATTCGGTCTTTTGCAGATTGATGTCGGACATTTTGGCTGTTATCTCATTAATTTTTGCATTAACCACCATAGCGCCGTTGAAGGCAAGTGACGCCGACACTCCCAAGGTGGCGTTGGCAGGCATTGAGATTTGCATCTGCCCCAAATCCATCTTATAACCGAGCATGTCGGTGTAATCTGCAGTTGCGCTTATCTGAGGCAACATATTGGCTATAGCCACCCACTTGTTGGCTTTAGCGGCCTGTACGTCATATGCAGCACTCTTAAGATTATTGTTCCTCTCTACGGCCATCTGCTCCAAATCTCTCAAGGAGAGGTGCAGCACATTGTCCGAATCTTGCAAGCTGCCGGCGAAAACTGCCGGACAATTAAACAGAAAAAGGAGCGTTGCAAGCGACAAAATGGCTTCAGTCAATTTCTTACTTGATTTCATATATATGTCAAAAAAATATGCTGAATAATTGGCGCAAATTTAGTACCAATCTGTCAAAGAATCATTAAATTTGTACTTTATCCTACTGATTTGAAACAAATATTCATTTTTTGTTATGTATAAGAACTTCAAAAACTATCTGACTGCAGAACTGCAGGCTATCAAAGATGCAGGACTGTACAAAGACGAACGCGTCATTACAACCGCTCAACAAGCGGTTATCAAGGTCAGTTCAGGCGCTGAGGTGATCAATTTCTGCGCTAACAACTATCTCGGTCTGGCTAACAATCCACAACTGATTGCAGCTGCCAAAGAGGCGCTCGATTCTCATGGCTACGGTATGTCTTCAGTCCGCTTCATTTGCGGTACAGGAGACCTTCACAAAGAGCTTGAGGCTAAGATCGCCGAGTTCTTCGGGACGGAGGATACCATTCTCTACGCTTCATGCTTTGATGCAAACGGCGGTGTGTTCGAGCCTCTGCTTGACGAGAATGATGCCATCATATCTGACGCCTTGAACCACGCTTCAATTATCGACGGTGTACGTCTTTGCAAGGCAGTTCGCTACCGCTACGCAAATGCGAATATGGAAGAACTGGAGCAATGTCTTATCAAAGCTCAGGCTCAGCGCCATCGCATCATCGTGACCGACGGTGTATTCTCAATGGACGGCAACGTAGCCCCTCTTGACAAGATTCACGCTTTGGCAGAGAAATACGATGCTATGGTAATGGTTGATGAAAGCCACTCTGCCGGTGTCGTTGGACACACCGGACGCGGTACTACGGAGCAATTCAACCTTCGCGGACAGATTGAGATTTTGACCGGAACCCTTGGTAAAGCTTTCGGCGGCGCCGTGGGTGGATTTACGACAGGAAAGAAGGAGATTATAGCTATGTTACGTCAACGCAGCCGTCCATACCTGTTCTCCAACTCTATTCCTCCTATGATTGCCGCTGCAGGTATCAAAATGTTCGATATGATGTCTGCTACAAATGAGCTGCAAGACAAGCTTCACGCAAATACCGACTATTTCGTATCTCAGATGAAAGCTGCCGGTTTCGATATCAAGCCTACCCAGTCAGCTATCTGCGCCGTAATGCTTTATGACGCAAAACTGTCTCAAGTCATGGCAGCCAGACTTCAGGAAGAGGGTATTTACGTGACCGGATTCTACTATCCTGTAGTTCCTAAAGACCAGGCTCGTATCCGCGTTCAGGTTAGCGCTGGACACGAAAAAGAGCATCTTGACAAATGTATCGCTGCATTTACCAAGATCGGTAAGGAACTCGGAGTCATCAAATAATCACCGGTTCGAAACAAAGAGAGGGGCACTGAAAAGCGCCCCTCTTTTTTTGTCATTGCATTAAGACTATTCCACTCTGGTCTTAGGGAGTTTATAGAACTCCTGTATTTCCTTCATGGCTTCGTCGGTCATACCGTCCGGCTCAAATCCCATATTACGGGCGCACATATATATCTGTGCGCTCTTGTTGAGCACGTCAATCTGATCAAACGCATCCATAACGTCTTTGCCGACGGCAAAAGCGCCGTGTTTCTCCCAAAGGACTACGTCATAGGTCTTGATCTGCTCCATCAAAGACTCAGCGAGATTCAAAGAACCCGGCATTTCGTATCTTGAAACGCCCAGTCCGAGAGGAGCGAACACCAGTGTCTCAGGGATCATTGACCAGAGTACCTTAGTCAAAACATCCTTCTTGAGGAACTTCTCGGTATGGCTCATAGCAACGAGCTCGATAGGGTGGGTATGCACAGTAGCCTTGTAAGAAGAGCCTGTACTGATAATGTAATTATGAACTCCAAGGTGAGAAGGCAACTCGGAAGTCGGTTTTACAGGGTTATCTGCAATCATCTCATAATGAGCACAGTCATCACAAATACGTATGATACAGCCATTCTCCATAGGACGACGTGCCAGGTCACGCATCTTGCGATTGGTTCCCTTGCAGTAGAAGAAACAGCCCTTCAGACAAGAGAATGTATCTCCTATTTCAATTGCCGGAGCCAAAGCCGGCAACTTCTTCAATTCGTCATCCACGAATTCGGTTATATTGACCACTATATTTCCACCATTTCTTTCGGCCCAACCCTTTTGCCAGAGATATCCGGCTACTTCTGCTATTCTTTCTATCTCCGCAGCGAGCTTAGGTCGTTTTTCTAATACAGAATTCATAATCTACTTAGTAATTTCATTGAACTTTTTATAAATCTTCTCCCATTCACCGGTATTCTCCGGAGAATAAGAAACTGTCTCCACAGATGCGAGAACCTCACTTCTTGAAAGGCCTGCCTGAACCATCACGTTTCCGATGGCAGTACACTCGGTAGGACCTGCAACCACTGGAATGCCGAGAACGTTGGCGGTAAACTGGTTGACAAGGGCGTTCCTTGATCCGCCACCGATAATATGCAATACCTCGACAGGCTTCGGAGACAACTTCTTAAGGTAGTCGAACACCTGACGGTATCTGAGAGCGAGACTTTCAAATATGCATCTTGTAAACTGAGCCTGAGTCTGAGGCACCTTCTGACCTGTCTTACTGCAGTAATCGGCAATAGCCTTGGTCATAGACTGAGGATTGGCAAAAGAGACGTCATCCGGATTGATCAGAGACACAAACGGCTCGGATTTCTGAGCATCGGCAATCAATGCACCGTATTCGGTATCAGGCCATTCACGACGGCAGCTCTCGAGGAGCCACATTCCGCAGATATTCTTCAGGAAGCGGATCTTTCCTCCTACACCGCCTTCGTTCGTAAGGTTAGCCTTGAAGCACTCTTCGGAAACGATAGGCTCGTCAAGCTCCACTCCCATAAGACTCCAGGTACCTGAACTCAGGTAAGCGAAATTAGGAGTCGTCGCAGGAACGGCAGCCACTGCAGAGGCGGTATCATGCTCGCCCACAGCCATCACAGGGATTGCCCCCAGACCTGTCTCTTCCTGAACTTCTCGAGTCAGCGTGCCGACCACAGTCCCCGGAAGAACTACAGGAGCGAACTGCTTGGCAGAAATGCCAAGGACAGAAAGAACCTTCTCGTCAAACTGCTTGGTGAAAGGATTGATCAGTGAAGAGGTAGAGGCTATGGAATACTCCGTAACCGCATTCCCGGTCAGCATATACGACAGCGCGTCCGGCATAAAGAGAATCTTGTCGGCCACTTTGAGGGCGGCGTCATTCTCTTTGTTGAGGGCCGCGAGCTGGAAGATTGAGTTTATGCTCTCAATCTGGATACCCGTACGGGAGAACAATTCTTCCCTGGTGAATTTGGTGAAGAACCACTCCATACCACCCCTTGAGTAAGGGTCTCTATAGCAGTGAGGGTTCCCGAGCAAAGCTCCGTCCTTGTTGAACAAAGCGAAATCCACACCCCAGGTATCAATACCTATCGATTCGATCTTCACGCTGAGGAAAGCCGCTTTCTTGAGGCCGCCCAATATCTCCCGATACAGTGAGAGAATGTCCCAGTAGTCGTGACCGGCTACCTTTACGATATGATTCGGGAAGCGAGCCAACTCTTCGAGGGATATATTGCCTGCACCGACTTTGGCCAGCATTACCCTTCCGCTGGTCGCCCCGAGATCTATCGCTATATAATTCTTTTCCATCAAAATCCTGAATTACTTTTTCAATTCTTTGGCTCTGCGCAAACCATAGAGAGTAACCATTAGGAAACAGAACAGAGGAAGCACGAAGCTGACGTTGACTGCCGGATGATTTGCGACTGTACCCAAGTCAATGATCTTGCCTTGAAGCAGTGGCATGAATGAGCCACCGACAATTGCCATCACAAGAAATGCAGCACCGATTGTGCTGTCTTCCGCGCTGACATTCTCAAGTGAAATACCATAAATTGTAGGGAACATAAGTGACATGAACGCACTTACGCAAATGAGGCAGATGACTCCGTGCATACCTACGAAACAGATAGCTCCCAATGTGCAGAGGGCGGCTCCCGTACCGAAAATTGCAAGGAGTTTGCGTGAATTGACATACTTCATCAGGAATGTAGCTACAAATCTGAAAGTAAGGAAAGAACCCATCGCAATGATGTTGAACTTCTGAGCTGTAGCTTTATCTATGCCGAGATTGCCTGCATACTGAATGATGAAGGTCCAAGTCATAATCTGTGCACCAACATAGAACATCTGGGTAAGCACACCTTCACGGTATGGCTTGTTTGTCCAGAGGTTATGGAAAGTCCTGCCTAAACTCAAATCCTCTCTGTCGCCCTGTGTCTTAGGCATCTTCGCCAAAGCAATTATCACAAGGACAAACGTCACAACGCAACCTAAAGCCACATAAGCATTTCTGATAACGTGGATGTCGCTGGTCACTTCAGCTTCCGTAAGAACCGCACCAGGCGTATTGCTGACAAGGTTAGGAAGAACCACCCAGGCTGCGACTGCCATACCCATGAGAGAACCCATCGGGTTGAAAGCCTGCGCCAGGTTCAGTCTTCTGGTTGCAGTCTCCTTGGAACCGAGAGAGAGAATGAAAGGATTCGCTGTAGTCTCAAGAAACGCAAGTCCGAATGTGAGGATGTACAGTGAGACACAGAAAAATACAAAACTCTGCAGCGCAGCAGCAGGAATGAACAGAAATGCTCCGACTGCATAGAGTGTAAGTCCGAGGAGGATACCGCTCTTGTAGCTGAACCTTCTGATGAATAACGCTGCCGGCAAAGCCATAGTAAAATAACCACCGTAGAAAGCGGCCTGAATCCAGGCAGCTTTTGCTGCAGGAAGCTTCAGAATACTCTGAAACGCTGCTACCATAGGGTTGGTGATATCATTCGCAAATCCCCACAACGCAAAGAGTGTGGTGATAAGAATGAACGGAAGTAAAAACTTCCGTTCAACCAGTTTACTGCTACCTTCCATCTCCATTACTTGTAGATTGGACCAAAGTTAGCGCAAGCGCGGTAGTCAGCACCCTCTTTATCCATTCCGAATGCGTTCCAAGCTGATGGACGGAAGATCTTGTCCTCGTCCACATTGTGCATACATACAGGAATGCGGAGAATAGATGCGAGTGTGATCAGGTCTGCACCGACGTGACCGTAAACAATTGCACCGTGGTTAGCGCCCCAGTTGTTCATCACGCTGTAAACATCTTTGAAGAAGCCTTTGCCTGTCAAGCGAGGTGCGAACCAAGTTGTAGGCCAGGTCTTGTCAGTACGTTCGTTGATGATCTTGTAAGACTCAGGGTGAATGTCAACTGACCAACCTTCTGCCAATTGGAGAACAGGGCCGAGGCCTTTGACCATATTGATACGGAGCATTGTCATAGGCATGCCGCCTTTTGTCAGGAAGCTTGATGAATATCCGCCGCCACGGAAATAATAGCGGTTAGCCGGGAACCAGGTAGTAGCTTTGAGTGATTTCTCAACATCCTCTTTGGTCAATTCCCAGAAGTGTTTCATCTCAGGCTCGCCGGCTGCATTGGTAGCTTGACCGGTTGCATCAAGGCAAGTAGCTCCCGAGTTGATCAGGTGGATGATACCGTTTGCAGCTCTACCCTCAAGTTTGTGACCTGATACGCGCTCTACAGCCTCAGGACTCCAGAATGTACGGATATCTGAGAACATAGCCGCTCTGTTGGTCAGCAAGTGTGCGAACAACATTGAAACGCCGTTCAAAGCATCGTTTTCGGTTGCAAGGATGTAAGGCTGACGGAGGCCGTTCCAGTCAAATGAACTGTTGAGCAATGCCTCAGGGAAGTCGCAGTTAGGATAGAAGTCCGTCCACTGGCGCTGGCCCTGGAAGCCTGCAGCGATAGCGTTGTGACCCAGAGATTCTTCGTTGAAACCAATTTTTTTAAGCTTAGGGTTACCAAGCATCAAGTCACGTACGATAAGGTACATCTTAACGACGAACTCCCAGTTCTCGTCTTTCTCTTTACGGTTGAGGACAAGCTCAGGATCGTTGAAGTCTGTTCCTTCGTTAACTACGCAATATTTCTTTGTCCAAGCCAAAGCTTTTTCATACTCATCTTTGTCATAAATTCCCCTCTCCATACGGCGGATAACCTCAACCATAGAAACATACTCGTTTCTCATACCGAGATAATCCTGGAAGAAATCAGGATTGATGGTTGAACCGGCGATACCCATACATACGCCGCCGATAGAAAGATAAGAGCGACCTCTCATCTGAGCCACTGCAACACCTGCGCGTGCAAAACGGAGAAGCTTCTCTTTAACGTCTTCAGGAATTTCTTTGTCGTTCATATCTTGAACGTGTTTTCCATAAATTCCGAATGTAGGAAGACCTTTTTGGCTGTGACCTGCCAAAGCGGCTGCCAAATAAACTGCCCCCGGACGTTCTGTTCCGTTAAATCCCCAGATTGCTTTTGGATAGTGAGGATTCATGTCGATAGTCTCGGTACCGTAGCACCAGCAAGGGGTAACGCTGATTGTCAAGCCTACACCCTCTCTTTCGAATTTTTCTGCGCAAGCAGCAGCTTCGGCCACACGACCGATAGTGCCGTCGGCGATAACACACTCAACCGGAGCACCGTCTTCATAATAGAGGTTTGAAGAGATAAGTTCGGCTACACTGTGGGCCATACGCATGGTTTGCTCTTCCAGAGCTTCACGGACGCCTCTTTCACGACCGTCAATAATTGGTCTGATACCAACTTTTGGATGTCTGTTCATAGAATTCTATTGATATTTATAATGATAATATTATTGGCAATTAATCGCTCTAAGTTACAATTTTATTCGTTTAAATCCAACTGCTTTTTCAAGGACTCTTCATGCACTTTTCGCACAATCTGCTCCACGAAATCGCTTGACAGCCCCAGCTGCCTGCCTATTTCTATCCTGTCTTCCAACATTTTATTGTATCTGTCTCCCTGGAAAAGAGGAGCATTGCTCTGAATCTTGACTTTACCGATTTCCTGCGAGATATCCATCCTCTCGGAGAGCAGTTCAAGAATTCTGCGATCGATCTCGTCAATCTTGTCTCTGAAGAAATTGACATTCTGCGAAAGCTCTTTGTTGGTCTTCTCATCCAGATTGTCGAGAATGGAAATCAGCTCTGAAGGGAGCACCTGCTGGCGGGAATCGGTCAGGGCATGCTCCGGACAGCAATGAGCCTCGATGAAGAATCCGTCGTAATTAAGCTGGAGCGCTTGCTGGCATAGCGGCGCCACCAATTCCCTGCGTCCCGATATATGGCTCGGATCGCAAAGCAACGTTATTGAAGGTCTCTTTCTTTTTAACTCGATGGGGATTGCCCAGAGAGGATTATTCCTGTAGGTGTGCTGTTCGTAAGAACTGAAGCCACGGTGTATCGCAATCACATTCTCTATTCCTGCATTCTCTACCCTCTCTATTGCCCCCAGCCAGAGATTCACGTCCGGATTGATGGGGTTTTTGACCATCACCCCAATTTTCACCCCTTTGAGAGCATCAGCGATTGTCTGCACGGCAAACGGATTGGTGACGGTTCTCGCTCCGAGCCAGATATAATCCACGTCAGCGGCCAGAACAGCCTTCAGGTGCTCCACGGAGGCGACTTCCGTAGCGATTTTGAGGCCGAATCTGCTTTTGGCTTCCGACAGCCACCCGAGGCCTTCAACTCCTACACCTTCAAATTCTCCAGGTTTGGTACGGGGTTTCCATAGACCCGCCCTGAAAATCCTGATACCACCTGCCGCGAGTTCTTCGGCAGTCTTGATGACCTGATCTCTACTCTCCGCAGCACATGGCCCGGCCACTATCATATGTTTTTCTATATCCATTATTATTTGTAACTTCGCTATGATTAGTACAAATTTAATGAATAGTTTCGGGAATAAATTCAAGGTTACGATTTTTGGAGAATCACATTCTCCGGTTTTGGGAGTCTCCCTTGACGGAATACCTGCAGGCATCGCTTTGAACGAGGCTGATTTCACAGCCGATTTGGCTCGAAGGAAAGCCGGCGCGAAGGGAACTACCGCCAGAAAAGAGGATGACGTACCCATCCTGAGCGGGGGGATTGTAAACGGGATTACTACTGGCGATACCATCACAGTTTCTTTCAAGAATGAGAACGTCCGTCCCGAAGACTATTCTCAGTTCAAAAACCAGCCGAGACCGGGTCACGCCGATTTTACCGCCAGATGCAAATACGGTGATTTATACAGATCTACAGGCGGTGGAATCTTTTCCGGGAGGATGACCGTGGCACTTGTTGCCGCCGGCGTGGTGGCGAAGAAGATTTTGGGAAAGAACGTTCGAATCAACGCAGAATTGGTTGAGGTCGGAGGCTACACGGATATTGAAAAGGGTATCGACTCCATTCCGGAAGGCGATTCAGTCGGAGGCCTTATAAAATGTATCTGCAGCGGCATTCCTGCGGGGATCGGAGAACCTTTCTTTGATTCGGTGGAATCGATGATATCTCATCTTGCATTCTCGATCCCGGGCATTAAGGGTATAGAATTCGGGGACGGATTCAAGGTCGCCGGCATGCTTGGCAGCGAACACAATGACCCTATCGTTTCCGCAGACGGCAGGACCTCCAAGAACGGTTCCGGAGGAATCAACGGAGGGTTGACCAATGGGAATGACGTGGTATTCTCCGTTGCCGTAAAACCCACTTCCAGCATTTCCCTGCCCCAGCAGACATTTAATTTTGCCACGGGAAAAGTGGAGACCCTTACCGTAAAGGGACGTCACGATAAATGCATAGCACTTCGAGGTCCGGTGATAGTGGAAAGCATCGCCGCCATTGCATTTGCCAATATGATATAAAAAAGGTTGACCTCACGGCCAACCTTTTTGCAAGGAGTTTTGGTTTATTGTGTTAGTCCGCAAACGCAAATCTGCGGAAGCTTACAACTTTAGCATCTTTGTCAATACCTGCGAGGTAATCCTTGACGGTTACCTTGTCTTCCATAATGAATGCCTGGCACTCAAGAGTCTGCTCTTTGAAGAATTTTGCAAGACGACCTTTAGCAATGTTTTGAATCATTGCCTCAGGAAGGTTTGCAGCTTTTTCTTCAGAGACGGTTTTGATAATCTCGCGAGCCTGATCTGCTTGTTCTTGTGTCAACCAGCCTTTTGCAGTATTTGAATTGATGTGATCTTCAGAGTCAACGTGAGTAGGGTTGATGCCTGCTTTCTTAAGAGCAGCCTCAACAGCCTTCTTAACCTGTTCCTCTTTGGTCTTTTCAACTGCAACTGAAAGCTCAGTAGCGACAACGTCAGCAGGAACGCTCTCTTCGTTGACTGCGACAGGATTCATTGCAGTAACTTGCATAGCGATATACTTGGCGGTGTCTGCAGGGACTTCTTTATTGAAACCTACGATAGCGCCCACCTTATTGTTCATATGGATATATGAGCCAATGTAAGGAGCTTCCAAAGTAGCGTAGTAAGCGATTACGTGTTTTTCTCCGCATTTGCCTGTCTGCTCAGTAACTGCTTCTTCAACTGACATTTCGTACTCAATGTTTACATTTTTGAGAGCCTCAACGTCTGCAGGGAAAGCAGCTATTGCTGCATCGGCAATCTTACTTGCCAACTCTTTGAATTCTGCATTGTTGGCAACGAAATCGGTCTCGCAGCCAAGGCTGACGAGAATAGCCTTGTTTCCGTTTACACGTGCAACAACGGCACCTTCGGTAGTTTCACGGTCGGCGCGTTTTGCTGCAACGAGCTTGCCTTTCTCACGGATGATTTCCTGTGCTTTTTCAAAGTCACCGTCCGCTTCGACGAGGGCTTTCTTGCAGTCCATCATTCCGGCACCTGTCATTTTACGCAATTTTGCGACATCTGTTGCTTTAATTTCCATTTCGTAAAAGATTTAAGGTTATTCTGCAGGAGTCTCTGCAGGTGTTTCAACAGGAGTTTCTACTATTTCAGCCTCTTTCTTAGGAGCGGCTTTGCGTGCGCGTGTCTTCTTTACAGGAGCTGCTTCGGTCTTAGCCTCTTTTGCAGGTTGTTTCTCAGCCTCTTTCTCCTTCTCAAGTTTGCGTTCCTCAAGTCCCTCGGCGATAGCGCCACAAAGTGTTTCAACTATCAGGGATATTGATTTAGCTGCATCGTCATTTGCCGGAATCACATAATCAATGTTGGTAGGGTCGCAACAAGTATCAACCATTGCGATAACCGGGATGTTAAGACGGTTGGCTTCACGAACTGCATTTGCCTCTTTTTGAACGTCAACTACGAACAATGCTGAAGGCAGGCGGTTAAGATCTGCGATAGAACCGAGGTTCTTCTCAAGTTTAGCCCTTTGACGGGTAATCTGAAGGCGTTCACGCTTAGCAAGTGTCTCGAATGTACCATCGCTGATCATCTTGTCGATAGTATTCATCTTCTTGACAGCTTTGCGGATAGTCATAAAGTTGGTGAGCATACCGCCAGCCCAACGCTCAGTTACGTAAGGCATGTTGACAGCTTTAGCTTGCTCGGCAACTATATCTTTGGCTTGTTTCTTTGTAGCAACGAAAAGCACTTTGCGGCCGGCGAATGCCAATTGCTTCATAAGTGCTGCTGCTTCATCTATTTTGACAACAGTTTTGTGCAGGTCAATAATGTGAATCCCGTTTTTCTCCATGAAAATGTAAGGAGCCATCTGAGGATTCCATTTTCTCTTCTGGTGACCGAAGTGTACACCTGCATCGAGTAAGTCTTGGAAATTAGTTCTAGACATTGTTTTTAATTCTTTTTTAGTTTCTCTTTTGATCCTTTCTTGAAGGATTCTCTTTTTTTCAATTCTGAGAGTAGCTTTAAAGATCTCTCAAATTTTCCGCAGCTTAACAAATAACCGGTAACAATAATGGTCTGATTATTTTTGATTCAAGCTGTGCTTTTGGTGTAAATCTGTTAATAATACTAACGTTTGCTGAACTGGAAGCGTCTACGAGCACCAGGTTGGCCAGGTTTCTTTCTCTCAACCTCACGGGCGTCACGAGTAAGGAGTCCGTTAGATTTCAAGATAGGTCTGTAGGCCTCTTTGTCAATTTTGCAAAGTGCGCGGGCAATTGCAAGACGAAGAGCTTCAGCTTGTCCTTTGATTCCGCCACCGTCAAGGTTGGCTTTAATGTCAAAAGACGCCAAAGTACCTGTAAGGTCTAAAGGTTGTTTAACAATGTAACGAAGTGTATCCTCTTTGAAATACTCATCGAGAGGACGACCGTTGATTGTAACATTTCCTTTGCCTGTGTTCACATAAACGCGAGCGACAGCTGATTTACGTCTTCCAAGGGCGTTAATTACTTCCATGCTCTGTTTAAATTTCGTTTAAAGTGATTGTTTTAGGGTTTTGTGCTTGATGAGGATGTTCATTACCTGCATAGAGGTAAAGATTTCTGAATTGTGCTTCACCAAGACGTGTTTTTGGTAGCATTCCTTTAACGGCATGCTCAAGAACGGCTAACGGTTTTTTATCGAACCACTCTTTCGGTGTAGAATAACGCTGTCCACCAGGATAGCCTGTATGGCGAACGTAAACTTTGTCTGTAAGCTTCTTACCGGTCAAACGAACTTTGTCTGCATTGATGACGATAACGTTGTCGCCGCAGTCTGCGTTTGGAGTAAAATTAGGTTTGTTTTTGCCGCGAAGCAAAATGGCAACCCTGCTTGCAAGACGACCGAGAACCAAGTTGGTAGCATCGATAAGAACCCATTCTTTAGATGAATTCTCTTTGTTAACCGACAGTGTTTTGTAACTTAGTGTATCCACAGTGTCTTGATTTTTAATTGGTTAATACTAAAATGTTGCGTTTCCCAAAAATTTTTGGGGACGCAAATGTAACAATAAATATCAAAGTGGCAAAATTTTACACCACCTGAACTTCCATTTTAAGGGTGATATCGAACTTTAGTTCGACGGCAGAAACTACGGCGGCGGCAAGATCTAAAATCTCCTGCCCGGTGGCGCCACCAGTATTAACCACGATCAAGGCCTGTTTTTGATAAATTGCTGCTTTGCCCATTGAGCGTCCTTTCCAGCCACACTGTTCTATCAGCCAGCCGGCGGACAATTTCACAAAGCCCTCTGCAGCAGGATAATGCGGTATGTCGGGATATTGAGTTTTTAATTCTTCGTATTTTGAAAACGGGACGACCGGATTCATAAAGAAACTGCCTGCATTGCCGATCTGCTCCGGGTCAGGAAGTTTATTGCGTCTGATCTCGATGATCGCCTCCCGAATTGCCTTGAGAGAAGGCTCTTTGACAGCCTCTTTCAGATTGCCGTACTCCAGTTTGAACTCAGGCTGCTTGCAGAGAATGAATTCTACCGAAACGATGAAAAATCTTTTAGCCTCGGGGCTTTTGAAAAAGCTGTTTCTATAAGAATACCCGCACTCTGCATTGGAGAGTGTAACCTCTGTAAGAGATTCTGTATCAAAGGCATTGACCCTGGAGATGACATCTTTTGCTTCAGCACCGTAAGCTCCGATGTTCTGTACGGCGGCAGCTCCCACTTCGCCGGGAATCAGGGAGAGATTCTCTACACCGCCCCACCCATTCTCTACACAGTGAGCTACGAAACTGTCCCAGACAAGACCGGCGCCGACCCTTACCTCAACTACGGAGTCACTCTCGGACAGAATCTCGATGTTCTTGTTGACACAGTGGAAGACCGTCCCTTCGAAGTCCTTCGTAAAAAGGAGGTTACTCGCTCTTCCAATGTGCAAAAATGGCTTTTGAGCGCTCTGCAAAGCGTTTTTAAGCTGAGCGACGTCAGAATACTCCACATATGAAGATGCGGAAACTTTAACTCCGAAAGTATTGTCGATAAAATGCATTACTCTACCCTCGTGATGACTGCGCCGAGGGCCTTGAGACGACCTTCGATATTCTCATATCCGCGGTCGATCTGCTCTATGTTGTTGATTCGGCTCTGTCCGTTTGCCCCCATCGCCGCAATCAGAAGCGCGATGCCCGCTCTGATATCAGGAGATGTCATAACTCTGCCCTGGAGCTTCTTTGAGTGATTGTGTCCGACTACAACGGCTCTGTGCGGATCACATAGAATGATCTGCGCTCCCATGTCAATCAGCTTGTCCACGAAGAAAAGACGGCTTTCGAACATCTTCTGATGGATCAGAACGCTTCCTTTGGCCTGAGTTGCCACCACAAGCATTACGCTGAGCAAGTCGGGTGAAAGACCAGGCCACGGAGCGTCGGCGATCGTCATGATCGACCCGTCCAGGAATGTTGAAATGGCATATTCTTTCTGAGCCGGGACATAAATATCGTCTCCTCTCTGCTCGAGATTGATACCCATTCTCTTGAAACTCTCGGGTATGATGCCCAGATTGTCGTATGAAACATTCTTGATAGTAATTTCGCTGCGCGTCATAGCTGCAAGGCCTATAAAACTGCCCACTTCAATCATATCGGGGAGAATGGTATGTTCTGCCCCGTGCAACTCACTTACTCCCTCTATTGTGAGCAAGTTGGAAGCTATGCCGCTGATTTTTGCCCCCATTTTGCAAAGGAGACGGCATAGCTGCTGTATGTAAGGCTCACAGGCTGCATTGTAAATGGTCGTAGTCCCTTCTGCGAGAACGGCAGCCATCAGAATGTTTGCAGTACCCGTAACGGAGGCTTCGTTCAGAAGAATGTTGCAGCCTTTCAGTTTCTTCGTCGTGATGTTGTAACTTAAAGTATCGGAATCGTAGTCGAAGTTAACTCCCAGTTTCTTGAACCCTTCAAAATGGGTGTCGATGTGGCGGCGACCGATTCTGTCACCACCCGGCTTTGCCGCTACTGAATACTTGAAGCGGGCCAGGAGCGGACCTACAAGCATTATCGAACCCCTCAAGGCTGCATTCTTTATCCGGTAATCTTCGGTAGAAAGATAGTCCAGATTGACGTTCTCAGCGCAAATTGACCACACTCCTTTCTCCAGTTTAACCACCTGGCAACCCATATCTTTGAGGAGCGAAAGGAGATTGTTTACATCAAGAATATCCGGGACGTTTCGAACAACGACTTTTTCCTTCGTGAGCAATGTAGCGCACAAAATCTGCAACGTTTCGTTCTTGGAGCCCTGCGGTACGATCTGGCCGCTCAGCTTGTGTCCGCCTTCAATTAAGAATGATGCCATACGGGTATTGCTAAAAATTACATTCAAAGATACTCAGTTTTATTTACTTTTGCGATATGAAAATCGGGAAAATAGATTTGGGGGATAAGCCGCTGCTTCTGGCGCCTATGGAGAATGTGACCGACATCTCCTTCCGCTACGTGTGCAAAAAATACGGCGCCGCGATGATGTTTACCGAATTCATCTCCTCAGACGGCTTGATCCGCGATGCCGCAGGAAGCCTCAACAAACTCGTTATTTACGATTACGAACGTCCCATCGGAATGCAGGTTTACGGCCATATTCCGGAGGCAATCGTAGAATCCGCCCTGAGAATGGAGGAGGCGGGTCCTGATGTTATTGATATCAATTTCGGCTGTCCGGTGAACAAGATTGCAAAAAGGGGAGCCGGCAGCGGAATGATGCGCGAACCTGACAAAATGGTGGAAATCACCAGAAGGGTTGTGGAAGCCGTAAAGCTCCCGGTCACGGTAAAAACTCGCCTGGGCTGGGATGAAAACAGCAAGATTATCGTGGAATTGGCCGAAAGACTTCAGGACGTGGGAATTTCCGCCCTTACCATTCACGGCCGTACCCGCAGTCAGATGTACAAAGGGGATGCGGACTGGACTCTGATCGGAGAGGTGAAAAACAATCCGAGAATGCACATTCCGATTATCGGAAACGGCGATATCAAGACCCCTCAAGACGCTAAGAACGCCTTTGAGAAATATGGCGTGGACGGGATAATGATTGGCCGCGCCAGCTATGGTCACCCTTGGATTTTCCGCGACATTCGCCACTATCTTGACACCGGAGAATTGCTCCCTGATATGTCTGTGGCCGAAAGAGTGGATCTGGCGAAGGAACACCTTGCCAAATCTGTTGAAGTCAAGGGAGAACGCACCGGAATTCTCGAAATGAGACGTCATTTCAGTTGTTATTTCAAATGTCTGGATAATTTCAAGGAAACTCGATTAAAATTGGTAACTTTGACCGACATTGACGAGCTTTATAAAACTCTTGATTACATAAAAGAAACCTGGGGATAATGTCAAGTTTCGTAAACAAAGTGCTGCTTTTTCCGTATTACTCGGTTTTGAAAATACGGAATCGCATCTACAAAACGGGGAAAAAGAAGAGTTATTCTTTCGACGTCCCTATCATTTCAATCGGAAACGTCACCGTGGGAGGTACCGGTAAAACCCCTCATACCGAGCTGTTTGTAAGAGAATATCTCCGCCAGGGCAAGAAAGTGGCGGTTATCTCGAGAGGCTACGGCAGAAAAACAAAGCAAGGCATAGTGGTGAGCGAGAACCACACATTCCTTGAAGTTGGCGACGAACCGCTGCAGATCAAGAGGAAGTTTCCTAAGGTAACCGTCGTGGTTGACAAAAATCGCAAACAGGCCATAGAGAATCTCATAAACGTAGAGGATAAGCCTGACGTTATCATTCTCGACGATGCATTCCAATACAGAGTCGTAAGACCTTCAAGACAAATTGTTCTGATCAACTACAACAGGCCTGTTTTCAAGGACAGTCTGCTCCCGTTCGGGAGATTGAGAGATCTGCCGGAGCGAATCGGGGAAGCCGACACAATCATTATCACCAAATGTCCTCCGTTCATGAATCAGTGGGAGAAAGAGAAGTGTCTGCAGATCAACCGCATACCTGCACAGAAACCCACTTATTTCACCACCGTCCACTACGACGAGATACAGCCTGTTTTCCCTCAGGAAGCAAACAACCGCTTCATATACGCCCAGTCGGTCATTCTCTTTACCGGAGTTGCCAGCGGCACAGCCCTGAAAGACTATCTCCTTACAGTCTATTCTACCGTTTATTACCTGGAATTCGGAGACCATCACAAGTTTAACAAAAGCGATATCGGCAAGATAGCGACGATGGCCGCCAAGTATCCGAGGACTCTGGTTTTGACTACGGAAAAAGATGCTCAACGTCTCATCTCCAACCCATATATTTCAAATGAGTTGAAGGAGAGATTGTTCTATATTCCGATTACCGTAGACTTCGTGGAGAACGAATCCTCAGAGGGACTGTTCTGACGCTCCCCGTCCTGAGAATTTGTATTACAACCGAAACTATTATCAGTACAAGTCCAAGCCAGAAAGAAAGATTCACCTCTTTGACCTCATCGAAAAAGATGTTGGCCAGGATAATGCTGTAGATGGGTTCTATATTGTAGGTAACATTTACCGTGAAAGCAGACAGTTTGCGAAGGGCATTTAACTGCAGCAAGAAAGGAATCACGGTGAAAAATGGACCCAGAATAAGCAGGTAGACTATGTCTTTTACGGAAGGGATGATGGCCTCCACAGAATTGAATACGGCATAGAACGGGATGCAGAACGTAAGTAGGATAAGACCTCCTATCAGCTCGTAGAGCAACATCGTGTCATCGTTTTCTCCCGTCTCTTTCGCTACGTTAATATTGAGAATCGCAAACAGAGAATAGAGCGCTGCGGAGATCAGACCGAGGGCAATTCCAAGTCTGTACCGTACGTCAAAACTGAATATCAGGATAGTTCCGATGATTGTGACGAAACTTATAAAGACCTCCGCCACGGAGATTCTTGTTTTGTTGATCAGACGGTTGAATATAATCGTGAAGAAGCAGGCGGTCGCGATGCAGACTACTCCGATTGAGACGTTTGAGGTTTTGACGCTGCTGAAGAACGCTACCCAGTGAAGAGCGAGAAAAAAACCGCACCCGGCAATCTTCAGGAAGGATTTGAAAGGGACTGTGCGCAGGCGCCCGGTTGCAGACATGATGCAGGCGAGAGTAACTACGCACACCATTATTCTGTACCAGACCATCGGCAATCCGCTGAGGATGATGAACCTGCCGAACAATCCTGTCGCCCCGGCTAGCAGCACAGCGATATTGAGGCCTATTATGGTTTTTGTTCTATCCGTCAGTAAGGCGCAAATATAGAACGTTTTTTATTACTATCTTAGCGTAAACATTCTCAATAGCATGAAACCCGTCAAGATCAATATCAACGATTACGTCCCCTCCGGAGAAGGAGCAAACGGTCTGAGTTACGATAATCCGTCAGACCCTGATGAAATGTTGAAGATGTATAACTCCGGCTACGAAATATCCGCAATAGAGACGGAGCTTGAGGCTGCCCGGAAAGTTTATAATCTGGGCATTCCGTCGCCTGAACCGGGAGACCTGGTTACAGACGGAGAGCGGACGGGCATCAGATTCAAGAGGATTCCTCACAAGACCTCATTCGCCCGCGCCATAGCCGACAATCTTTCTCTGATAGAGCCTCTGGCCAAAGAATTTGCTGACAGATGCAGGCAATTTCATTCTATAAAATGTCAGCCCGGAGTGTTTGAGGACGTAAAGCATCAGTTTCTCAAACTGCTTGAGGCTGATACGGCCTTCGACGCCGGACAGAAAGAGAAAATCGCCGCTTTCATTAAATCCGCGCCGGATTCCGACACCGCCCTTCACGGAGACATGCACTTTGGAAACATCGTGATTTCAGGACCTGTTCTGCCTCAGCCGGGAAAAGAACGCAAGGTTCTTTGGATTGATTTGGGATACTTTGCTTCTGGATATCATATGTTCGATCTTGGGATGCTTTACATAGTAACTCACCATGCTGACGATGCTTTCATCTTTGAGAATTTTCATTTTCACAATGACACTGCGTTCAAATTCTGGCAGTGCTTCCTTCCTGAATATTTCGGGACTACAGATCCGGAGATTCTCAAACAGAAAGAGTATGAATGCAAGTGTTTCGCCGCTATCAAGACCCTTCTGATAGAATACAACTGCGGAAACGTCCTCTTCCCGCATTTCAAGAAGCTCTTCATGGAGACGATATTGAAGCAATAAAAAAGCCGACCCTATAGGCCGGCTTAATTCAAACTCCGAGGCTTATTTGCACCACTTGTTCAGCCAGTCGATTACTTCTCTGTACCAGAATACCGAATTCTGAGGCTTCAGAATCCAGTGGTTCTCATCAGGGAAGAGAAGCATCTTGGAAGGAACTCCCATCATCTGAGCTGCGTTGAAGGCTGCCATACCCTGGTCGTAAGGGACACGGTAGTCTTTCTCTCCGTGAGTTACCAGAATCGGAGTGTTCCAATTCTTAATCAACCTGTGAGGAGAGCTAACATAATGGCGTGAAGTCCTATAATATGTGCTCCATGGCGCTCCAGCCTGTTTCTCATTAGGATGGAAAACACCTCCGTTGTCCCAGTCAGGGAACCACATCTCCTCAGTCTCCATATACATATGCTCCTGGTTGAAAATACCTGCGTGAGCAACGAGAGCCGAGAATCTGTTCCTGTGAATACCTGCCAGATAGTATACGGAATATCCTCCGTAGCTTGCGCCTGCAGCAGCCATTTTGTCAACGTAAGGCTCTGCGAGCATTACATCTGCTGCACGGAGATAATCCTGCATATTCATGCCCGGATAATCACCCGAAATCTGTTCGGTCCATTCCTGTCCGAAAGCTGTAGTACCCCTGCGGTTCGGAAGAACTACGACGTAGCCTTGAGAAGCGAACAGGCGGTAGCTCCAGCGGGTTGACCAGCCCTGGCTGATCGTGCCTTGAGGGCCTCCGAGGCAGATTAGCAGTGAAGGATACTTCTTAGCCTTGTCGAATTTAGGAGGATAGAGTACCCATGTGAGCATCTGCTTGCCGTCGATGGTTTTGATCCAACGCTCCTCGCAGGTAACGTCTTCCAGCTGGGCGAGAATGTTGTCATTCTCATGAGTCAGCTGCTCCCATTGGCCCGTAGTGACGTCAACTGAAACGATTTCAGCCGGTCTGAGGAGAGAGGTGTTCGTGGTGATGAGGGTGTTCCCGACCATACCTGCCGGTGACGCGAAATCATACCATGCGTGACTCGGAGTGACTACTGTCATCTCTCCGTTGAGGTCTGTTTTCCAAATCTCCTTTACACCCTCCACGAGGCTCGCGAAGTAAATGGTAGCGCTGTCATCACTCCAGAGGAGACTCTCAGCGTTGTATTTGAAGTTTACAGTGAGTTCCTTGCGAACTTTGCTGCCCAGGTCGATGGTGAAAATTCTCACTTTGTCCGACTCATAGCCGTCCCTTCTCATGCTCAGCCAAGCCACTTTGGTGCCGTCCGGGCTGAAAACCGGGTCGGTGTCGTAACCCATCATCCCTTCTGTAAGATTTTCGCATTCTCCGGTGGATACATTATACAGATATATATCCGTGTTTGTAGAGAATGCGTACTCCTTACCCGTAAGTTTCCTGCAAGAATAAGCAATGTACTTGCCGTCAGGTGACCAGCACAGCTGCTCAATACCGCTGAAAGGCTCCGTCGGCAGTTCATAAGGCTCTCCGTCAAGAATATCAGTCCCTTCACCTACGCTTGCCGCAGTGAATGAGGCGACAAAGGTATGCGGAATATTCTCCACGTAATGATCCCAGTGACGATACATCAAGTCATTGATTGTCCTTACGGTTGCTTTGTCCAAATCCGGTTGCTCGTCTGTCGGGGCGATGTAGTTTTTGAAATCTGAAACGTACATCACCTTCTTCTGATCAGGAGAGAGGGTAAACTCCGAGATACCGTTCTCAACGTTGCTGATCTGAACTATCCCGGTGCCGTCTGCATTCATCACGTGAATCTGTCCGCCCTGAAGAAAAGCAATCTTGTCTCCATTCTCGAGCCATCTGGCATTGGAAATGCTTTTAGCAGAAGACAAAAGCTGATGATTGTCGGAACCGTCGAAATTCATCAGGTAGAGCTGACGACTTTTTTTATTCAGCTGTATGTCAGTATAAGTCACCCCATAAAGAATCTTTGACCCGTCCGGACTGATCTGAGGATCTGAGATTTGCCCCATCTGCAATAGAATCTCAGGGGTAAAGTGACCGTTGGTGATGGTGATTGACGGTTTTTCTATCACTTTCTCATTGGATTGTGTTTTAACAGTACTGCAAGAAGCCATAACGGTAATACAAACAATTGCCAGTAATAACTTTTTCATAATAATCAATTCATTTCTTTTTCAACTTCTTCTACTGTATGAGGAAGACGCTTATGGCCCAGAAGCCTGCACCCCTTATCAGTCACCAAAAAGTCATCTTCTATACGAATTCCTCCAAAACTGCGATACTTGTCGAGAGCATCGAAGTTTATGAAGTCCTTGCAAGTACCCTCGGCTTTCCATTTATCGATCAGAGCTGGAATAAAATAGATTCCCGGCTCATCCGTGATAACGTGTCCCGGACGGAGCACGTTACCCATTCTGAGTGATGAAAGTCCGAATTGTTTAGAACGAACATGGTCTTCATCATAGCCGACATAATTCTCGCCAAGATTCTCCATATCGTGAACGTCCAGTCCCATATGGTGTCCAAGTCCGTGCGGCATAAAGAGAGCCTGCGCTCCCATCTGAACGGCTTCGTCCAAATCTCCTTTTACCAAACCGATATTCTTAAGCCCCTGAAGAATGATACGCGCTACGTCAAGGTGAACCTCGGTATAGGTGATTCCGGGACGAACTTTCTGAAGGGCGAAATCCTGAGCGGTGGAAACGATAGTGTAAACCTCTTTCTGCTGCTCGGTAAAACGACCTCCGGTAGGGATAGTCCTAGTGTGGTCGGAAGCGTAGTGAGAAGCCAGTTCTACTCCTGCGTCTATCACACACAGGCGACCGTCTTCAAGAATTGCGTCGTGCTTATGATTATGCAACGTCTCGCCGTGCTGTGAGAGAATTATCGGGAAAGAAACGGAGTAACCGGTACGTGCGATTCCTTCCATAATTCCCACCAATTCCTGTTCTACCATGCCCAGTTTCATCATTTTCATGGCTGTGAGATGCATCGTGTATCCAAGGTCGCACGCTTTGTCGATCTCTGCGATTTCGCAAGGCTCCTTGATGAGACGCATGGCCACCACGGCTTTGATGAATTCAGTGCTGGAGTGTTCCTTGATATATTCGAACGGAATGTCGAGCAGCTGATTGATCTGCATCTTGGCCAGATTCCTGTACGGAGGCAGATAATGCACTCTCCGGTCTTTAGCCATAGCTTCTTTGACGAAATCGGCAAGCTTGCACAGAGGATATGTCTCCGTTACGCCCACTTCGGCAGCCTGCTCGGCTATCGTTGGCTGAGGGCCCATCCAGATGATATCGGCTAGGTCGACGTCATTTCCGAAGATAATCTGCTTCCCGTTGTCAACGTCAATTATGGCTGCAAGATCAGGCGCGTCCAATCCGAAATAATACAGGAAGGTACTGTCCTGGCGGAACAAATATTGGTTGTCTGTGTAATTGAATGACGCTTCGCTGTTGCCCAAAAAGAGGTAGAATCCTCTTTTCAGGCTCTCAGCAAGCTTTTTTCTGCGTGATACGTATATATCTTTACTAAACATAATTATTTGAAAGTTATTGCTCTTTGTCTACAGCCGGAATACCGTACTTCATCCAGTCAGGCATAGGAGCGCCCTTCAGATAGTGATCGAAGAATTCCGACAATCTTACACTCAAGTCTTTTGCATTGCGGCGCTGGCTCAAGTTGTGGGTTTCGTCATTGTATTGAAGCATCCACGCCACCTTGCCACAACGGCGCAAAGCTGTGAAGAACTCGATACCCTGCCACCATGGAACTGCGTCGTCTGCGTCATTATGGGTGATCAGCACCGGTGTCGTCACGTTAGGAACGTAGAACAACGGAGAATTCTCAAGGTACAAATCGAGTCCGCTCCACAAGTCTTTACCGATACGGCTCTGTTGCTGCTCGTACTGGAACTGACGGGTAACACCGCTACCCCAGCGGATACCGCCGTAAGCACTTGTCATATTTGACACCGGTGCTCCTGCGCCTGCAGCTTTGAAGCGGTTGGTCTGGGTAATCATGTATGCAACCTGATATCCGCCCCAGCTTTGACCCTGGATGGCCATGTTTTCACCGTCAATCCATGGATACTGGCAGAGCATATCGCAACCAGGGAGAATGAAGTCAAGCGCACTCTTGCCAGGGTGACCGATTTCATAGTAAATATCCGGTACGAATACGATGTACTCGTTTGATACGAAGAACGGGATATTGACTGTTGAACGGCTTGGGGCAGGAGTTCTCACTGCATAAAGCTCGTCTGAATATCTCTCGTAGAAGTAAATCATTACAGGATACTTCTTGTTAGGGTCGAAGTTTTCAGGTTTGAACAACAGACCTTCAGCCTGTTTACCTGTTCTTGCCGTCCAGCTTACAAGCTCTACGGTACCCCAGTTGTAATCTCTCTGCTGAGGATTGATGTCACTGATTTGCTTCTCTGTCTTGAAGTTGTCCGCCGACATCCATACGTTGCTGCCTACCTCATAGTTGCCCTTGGTGTAAGCGAAGATATTCTTCTTGCCTTTAGGGTCAACTGAGATGGCCGGTGTCTGGTATGTGTAAGGACCTTCTGCGAGAGCTGTCAACTTGGAGTTCTTGCGGGTAATGTCCTTTGTAGCATAACCGTATTTCTTGGTCGTATGGTTGAATGTCAGGAAATAGAGAGGCTTGTCGGTAGGGATGCAGGCTGCAAGAGTTGCGTTCTTGCCGTTTCTGCTCCAGAGGTTCATGATGCTGTAAGTAACGTTGTTTGCTGAACCGAGTCCCTCCGTAACCATTACCGGAGCAACGGAACCGTCGGCCGTGAATTTCCAGACGTCGTACTTGTCGGCAATGTAGAATGTCTTGGAATCTACGCTCCAGGTAGGTCTGCCGGTAGCGGACGGACGTGTAGGGCGGTCATCCTCGTCATTGTAGAATATTCTTCCCTCGAGAGGAGCTGTCAAGTTACGGTGTACACCTGTCGTGATATCGTAGATATAGTAGTTCAGATCTATAGTGTGATAGTAGATGTAATAACGGCCGTCAGGTGAAGTACCGCTGAATCTTACCGGAGAGGCTTCTTTGAGAAGCTGGCGGCTGCCGTCTATCAATGAAACTTTGTAAACGTCTGAAATAGCCTCTGCATTCCATTGACTCTGAACACGGTAAGGCTTGTCAGTAGTGGTTATCACGTAATCGTAGCCGTTGAATTCTCCGATAGGAACGTTGATGAAGTCAGGATCTTCGAACTGAACTATCTTACCTGTACCGTCAATGTTGATTGATGCAGTGTAAGAACGGTTTCTGTCTGTATTTACACGGATCTTCTGCACTGACTGCAGGTAATCCTCGTTCCATGTCCAAAGATCGAATTTTGCTTTTTCGAAAGCAGGAATCGTGGTATCGTTGACGTGTGGCTTAGGATATATGCCAAAATAAGCCTTTGTTCCGTCATAACTCAATTCCATGGCCTCTCTGATATTGATCTGCCAGCCGTCAGGAATGTCCCTGTGGTCTGAACTTACAAGCATTCTGTTGTTGACTCCGTCGAATACATACAGATCCGGATGTCTTGAAGCGTCGCTCGTAGTATCATTGTTTGCAAAATAAGAGAGGAAATTGTCAGTTCTGTCGTATGAAACGTTGGTCACGTAGGCTTTGTTAGGAAGCTTGGTAACGACAGTATTTGTCTTTTTGGCAACGTCGAAAACGCCTACTCCGGTGAATGAGCCGTCAGTCTTCTTGTCATATTTGCTGATGTATGCGATTCGGTTGCCGGCACGGTCGAAATTGTAGCTGTCAACTGCAACTACCGTGTCCTGCGCCATTGTCTTCAGATTGAGGACGTAAAGATTCTTGGCGAGAGTGTCGCTCTTGCGGTATGCGACGGTATTCTTCAACTCCGTACCGTATTTGAAATCTGTCAGGAACGGAATCTTTTCAATTGCTCCTGTAGCGAGGTCGAGAATTGCCAGAGTATCCTTAGGCATCTGGTCAGCTCTCTTCTTGTCAATTCTTGCCTGCCTTGTCTGCTGGAAGAACGGTGCAATACGGAAAACTACTTTGGTTGCGTCTGCGTTCATAACTGCACCCGATGCGCGGGGTACGGTATACGTTTTGTTGTTACGCAGGTTCTGGATAACGAGGGACGCGTCTCCCTCCTGAGGATTAATGTTGTAGAGTAGCCAGTCTCCATTGTATGGGACTTGTAACGATGCAACCGACTTCCAGTTGTCATAAACTGAGTGGTCAAGGGATGGTTTTTGTGCAAAAGCCGCGGTTGCACAAATCAAGGCCAGTACGGCAAGAATTAACTTTCTCATAGTATCATTGTTTAGTATGTCGTAAAGTTAAGAATTTACACCTTTTTTTATACCTTTGGCGCAACAAAAAAATGAGAATGGGTAAAAAAATATTTGTATACGCTCTCTGCGTTCTCCTGTCAGCCGCTTGCGGAACTGCAAAAAAAAGTACTGAAAACACCGTCCTGCCGCTTCCGACACAAGAAGAGGCCGAATTGTTGATGAATGATTTTCTGGGCTCTGCACTCCCCAAAGCAGTGTTCCCGGTTGAAACCGCGAACGGGCCTAAAGTGTACGGGTTCACCCCGCTGGCGGATCAGCGGGCATTGAGAATTGCCATTCTGGCTCCTGAAAACGGAGCGTGGAGCATTGAGGACGAATCTGACTTTTCCGTATACAATGAGACCGGTCTATCCTTCGCCGGCTTTCAAGACACAACCGCAGCCCTGAATCTCTATCAGGGACGTGGCCCCGTATTGACATTCTCTACACTTCTAAGTGCCGGTGACAGAGCTGAATACACCGTATTTGTATATAATACGAATGACAATTCCCTGCACGACGTAAACCTGAGCGGCAAGCTCATTTCCGGCGGCAAAATAGAGGGATCTTCAAACAAATCTTTCATAGAGAATCCTTCCCTTCTGGAGAACAGATGGGCTATAGAGCGCTTCGACAACAATAAAATGCTTGTAGAATTAAGCCGGGACGTCCTGATCACCAATCAGGCCCTCGAGTGGTGGTTCGAAAAGAATCCTAAAGCATCCTCTTCATCCAAAATCAATTTCGGAGGCATTCCATCTGACAGTTCTCTGGCACAGGCTTACGAGAAAGCCAAAGGGAAAGAGAAGAGCGGCAACTACACCGTGGCCCTTTTCGACCATCGCGGATACACCGTTATCGTCGCTAAAAAATCCAACGGAGAATATATGCTCGCATGGGCTGAACCGGTTTGCAAGAACAAGAATACCGACCCTCTTCTGAATACGGTCTACTTCGAAAAAGGGAGTCAGCTCGCTATGTTCTACTATCACGGCAACAAAACCTACAAGCTTCACCTCAACCTGGCGAATGGTTCCATCTATAAATCCTAATTTCTAAGGTCAAACGCCTTGCAAGAAATCTAGCTATTAGTTAGATTTGTATAAGCATTATTCAATTTGACCTATGAACTTCACTAAGTATTTAAAAATTACGGCATTATGCCTGTTGGCCGTTGCTTGTTCCACCAATACGGCAAGCCAATATGAGCAGGTGACCTCTGCCGAAGAATCGTCCACTTACGATGCCGCACCTGCAGAGAGCCTTGCCAACAGAGAGATGGATACCGATCTGGCGGACATTCCTCTGGCACCCGAGAAGTACCGCCGACCTGAAGGTTACACCCCGGTACTGTATTCAAGAGACCTTCATCAGCTTGCAAAAGAGGAATCGGCAAAGATGATGAAACGTGCTGCAAAGCAGGTTAAGAAGGTACAGAAAGTTAATGCCGAGGGAAAATATCCTGCAAACGGCTATGGTATCGACTTGCATAAATGCCCTGAGTGGTTCATTGATGCCAAGTTGGGTATGTTCATAGACTGGGGTATCTATTCTGTAGCCTCTTATTATCCATACATCAAGGGCGAGCGCCTGTACCCTGACTGGTACGAAAACAGAGCATACATTAACTACCGCAAAGGACACTCTCTTTACGGATTTCACGAGTATCACGTTAAGAACTGGGGAGAGGATTTCAAGCGCGACCACTTCATCGACCTGTTCCGCGGCACGGACTTCGACGCTCCGAAGCTGGCCGAGCTGTTTAAAGAGTGCGGAGCAAAATACGTGATTCCATACGCAAAACACCATTCAGGATTCTGCACGTGGAATTCTTCATATACTTTCCGTGACTCCTGGGATCAGGGTGCTCACCGCGACTTTATGCGTGAAATGGCCGATGCCTGCAAGGATGAAGACTTGAAATTCGGAGTTTATAACTCTCAGGCAGACGAGTGGGAGTATCCTGTTCTCGTAAACGGCGAACTTAAGATTAAGATGTGGGGCGGACGCGTGGTGGATTATACTCCTGACATGGAATGGAAAGCCAGCGGCAAGGTTGCCGTAAAGGATTTCGTATATGACTACATCGTGCCTCAGATGACTGAATTCATCGACAACTATGACCCCGACATTCTCTGGTATGATGCCGACTGGTCAACATACGCAAGCACAAACGGCTCTTACGACATCACGGCATACCTTTACAACACCGCCGAAGGACGCAAGGAGGTTTGTACCAATGACCGTCTGGGAAGGCTTGACCCTTCTGAGGAGGCCATTCTGCGTCGCCTTGGCGTAAATCTGATCGGCAGCCGTACAATCCGCGGAGACTTCTACACCGACGAATGGGGAGACACAGCTGAGAATATCGACCCTGCAAAATGGCATCCTTGGGAGTCTTGCTCAGGCATATCAATGTGCTATGGAAACCACTGGATGGAAGAATTCGACCCTTCAATGGTGATGACGGACAAAGAATTCATCGTTCACTTCATGGATATCGTTTCCAGAGGAGGAAACCTTCTGCTTCTGGTTAATCTGGACGGACAGGGAGCCCTTCCTAAGATTCAGGAAGAGCGTATCCGCTCTATCGGAAAATGGCTTGACAGATGGGGAGAAGGCATCTACGCATCCCGCATCCTGTCCCCTTTCAGCACACCTGACATCGACTACACAAAGGCTAAAGACGACTCTGCATTCTACGCTACAGTCAAGAACCCTTCAGCTGTCGTGAAACTCGAGTGCAATGTTCCTGAGGGAGCGACTGTTACGGTTCTCGGAGACAACAATCCTCTGGATTATTCCCGTTCCGGAAACAACACATTGGTAAAAGTGCCTGCAGAATACTCTGTAGCCGCACTTCCATATATTCTCAAAATAGTTCCATAAAGCCCTGAAAACATTGATAAATATTTGGTATTTCAATAATTAATCGTATATTTGCAGCCCCGAATTTTTTGCGGGGCTGTTTAATTTATTAATTTATAACAATTTATCAATGCCTGGATTAATTGGAAAAAAGATCGGAATGACTTCCGTGTTCGATGCCGCTGGGAAAAATATCCCATGCACCGTTATTGAGGCTGGTCCGTGTGTTGTTACGCAGATTCGTACAGTTGAGAAAGATGGTTATGCCGCTGTACAACTTGCCTATGACGAAACTACAGAAAAACACGTCAGCAAGGCTCTTCAGGGCCACTTTAAAAAGGCAGGAACCACTCCTAAACGTAAATTGGTCGAGTTCAAAAGCTTTGAACCTGATTCTCTCAAGTTAGGAGACACTTACACCGTAGCCCATCTTCAAGAGATGCTTAAAGATGAGGTCGTATGGGTAGACGTAACCGGAACCTCTAAAGGTAAAGGTTTTCAGGGCGTAGTAAAACGCCATAACTTTCAGGGTGTCGGTGGCCAGACTCACGGCCAGCACAACAGACTTCGTAAACCTGGTTCACTGGGTGCTTGTTCTTGGCCTTCAAGGGTATTCCCTGGTATGAGAATGGGTGGCCACATGGGCGGTGAGCGAGTTAAAGTTCAAAACCTGCAAGTTCTCAAGGTTATTCCTGAGAATAATCTTCTCATAATTAAAGGTTCCGTTCCAGGAGCCAAAGGTTCTTATGTAATAGTGGAGAGATAACGTTATGAAGTTAGCAGTTTATAAAATCGACGGTAACGCTTCTGGAAAAGAGGCTATCCTTGAGGATTCAATCTTTGCGATTGAACCAAACGATCACGCTATCTATCTTGACGTTAAACAATACCTTGCAAATCAACGCCAAGGTACCCACAAAACTAAAGAACGTTGGGAGGTAGCTTACAGCACCAAGAAAATGGGACGCCAAAAAGGCGGTGGCGGAGCAAGACACGGTAGTATCAAAGCCAATATCTATGTTGGCGGTGGTCGTGTTTTCGGTCCTCAACCTCGCGATTACGGCTTCAAACTGAATAAGAAAGTTAAACAACTGGCCCGTCACTCAGCTTTGACTTACAAAGCTCAGGAGAATGCCATTACAATGGTTGAACCTTTCTCAATGGAAGCCCCTAAGACCAAAGAGTTGATCAAGATTCTTGACAATCTCAAAGCAAATGGCCGCAAGACATTGGTAGTCCTTCCTGAAAACCAAGACAATATTTACTTATCTTCTCGCAATCTTCCTGAGGTTAAAGTCATTACTGTGAACGAGATCAACACTTACACCATCATGAATGCAAATCATCTTGTAATGGTGGACGGTGTTCAGGACATACTTGCCGAAAGATGCAAATAATTTAGAACAATGAGTATACTAATTAAGCCAGTAGTAACTGAGAAAATGACGGTTCAAGGCGATAAATTGAATCGTTACGGTTTCATTGTTGACAGCAAGGCCAATAAAATTGAGATAAAACAAGCTGTTGAACAAATGTATGGTGTTTCTGTATTGGACGTCAATACAGTTAACTACCATGGTAAAGCTAAAAGCCGCTATACAAAAGCAGGTATGTTGACAGGCCGCACAAATCACTATAAGAAAGCTTATGTGACTTTGGCCGCAGATGATAAGATAGATTTCTATAGCAACATTTAAGGTCATGGCAGTACGTAAATTCAAACCGGTAACACCCGGTACCAGAAATAAAGTGATAAGTGCATTTGATGATATCACTTGCACCACTCCTGAGAAGTCTTTGTTGAGACCGATGCGCAAATCAGGCGGTCGTAACAACCAAGGTAAGATGACAGTCCGCTACATCGGCGGCGGTCACAAGAGAATGTACCGCGTCATTGACTTTAATCGCGACAAAGACAACTACACAGCACTTGTAAAAACAATCGAGTATGATCCAAACCGTACTGCACGTATCGCTTTGGTTCAATACGAAGATGGTGAAAAACGCTATATCATTGCTCCGAACGGACTTAAGGTCGGTCAAGTGATCGCTTCAGGTTCCGGAGTAGCTCCTGAAATCGGTAACGCTCTTCCGTTAGCCGAAATTCCTCTTGGTACACTCGTTCACAACATCGAGCTTCGTCCCGGTACAGGCGCCGCTATGGCACGTTCTGCCGGAGCTTACGCTCAGTTGACTGCACGTGAAGGCAACCACGCTATCCTTCGCCTCCCTTCAGGTGAGACACGTATGGTTTTGGTTTCATGCCGTGCAACAGTTGGTACAGTGTCGAATTCTGATCATAACTTGGAGTCTCACGGTAAAGCCGGTCGCAGACGTTGGTTAGGTCGCCGTCCTCACTACCGTGGTGTTGTAATGAACCCTGTCGATCACCCTATGGGTGGTGGTGAAGGTCGTGCGTCAGGTGGACACCCACGCAGCCGCAAAGGTTTGCCAGCTAAGGGATACAAGACTCGTAACCCTAAGAAGACTTCTAGCAAGTTTATCATTGAAAGAAGAAAGAAATAACGGAATAAATAATTGAAATTATGAGTCGTTCACTAAGAAAAGGTCCTTACATTCAAGAAGCTCTCGAGAAAAGAGTTCTCGCTATGAATGAAGGCAGTATGAAAAAAGATGTAATCAAGACCTGGTCACGTGCCAGCATGATTTCTCCTGACTTCGTAGGTCACACTATCGCAGTGCATAATGGAAATAAATTTATTCCTGTTTATGTTACTGAGAATATGGTCGGTCACAAGCTTGGCGAATTCGCTCCGACACGTACTTTCAAAGGTCACAGTGGTAATCGTTAATTAATAAAAGGAGATTACAATGGGAGCTCGAAAAAGAGAAATGGCCGAAAGGCAAAAAGCTATAAAGAAGCAAACAGCTATCGCTAAGCTTAATGATGTCCCTACATCACCACGCAAGATGCGCCTTGTCGCTGATATGGTTCGTGGTATGGAGGTTAACCACGCTTTGGATGTTTTGAAATATTCAAAGAAAGAGGCTTCTAACCGTCTTAACAAACTTGTTCGCAGCGCTGTTGCAAACTGGGAAGCTAAGAACGAAGAATCCCGTAAAGAACTTGAAAACGGCAACGTCTTCATCAAGACTATCATGGTAGGACAAGGCCGTTCACTGAAACGTATTCGCACAGCACCTCAAGGACGTGCAGCACGCATTCGCAAGCGCAGCAATCACGTAACCGTAGTGCTCGACGTTAAAAATCAACAACCAGTAAAGGAGGAAGAATAATATGGGACAAAAAACTAATCCTATCAGCAACCGTATAGGTGTTATCCGTGGTTGGGATTCTAACTGGTGCGATAACTATCCTGAGAGAATTCAAGGTGACGCAAAGATTCGCGAGTATCTTGATGCACGTCTTGCAAAGGCAAGCGTAAGCAAGATCGTTATCGAGCGTACTTTGAAAGTTATAACCATAACCATTCACACAGCTCGTCCGGGCTTCATCATCGGAAAAGGTGGCCAGGAAGTTGACAAGTTGAAAGAAGAGCTCAAGAAAGTTTGCAACAAAGACGTTCAAATCAACATCTTTGAAATCAAACGCCCTGAGATCGATGCCAACATCGTAGCCAACAACATCGCCCGTCAGGTAGAAGGACGCGTATCATACCGTCGTGCTATCAAGATGGCGATCGCTTCAACTATGAAGGCTGGCGCTGAGGGTATCAAAGTTCTCATCAGCGGTCGTCTCGGCGGTGCCGAAATGGCAAGAAGCGAGCTTTACAAAGAAGGTCGTACACCTCTTCACACTTTCCGTGCTGACATTGACTATGCATTGGCAGAGGCTCATACCAAAGTCGGTGTTCTCGGTGTAAAAGTATGGATTTGCAACGGTGAAGTTTACGGCAAGCGTGACCTTACTCCTAACGCCGGCGTATCAGCAACAGCTGCTTCAGCTGCTCCTGCACGCGAGCGTCGTGGTGGTCGTGGTGGCAATAAACGCCAGCCTCGTAAAGAGGAATAATTGGCTTTATTGTCTGATGAATAAATACCATTAGGCAATTGCTTAATGGTATTTTTTTTTATTTTTGTTTGATAATTACTTATAATATTCATAGCTGATGATTGTAATGAAGTTCGGCGGAACGTCAGTTGCTGACGCCGCCTCTATGTCAAGAACCATTTCCATTGTTGAAAGCAAGCTTTCTCAAAGGCCCGTTGTAGTAGTGTCTGCATGCGCCAAAGTGACCGACACTCTCTATGAAATCATAGAGCTCGACCACCAGGGGAAAAAAGAGGAAGCGCTGGAACTCGCTGCGGCTCTTCGAAAACGTCATGAAGGCATTGTCGCTGATTTCAATGGTGAAAAAGACGCATCATTGGCTGCTATAAAAGAGACAATAGCATCAATATTCTCCAGAATGGAGAAACTGGTGAAAGACAATAACGGCAAGCTTATGAGCCTTGCTGACAAGGCGCTGCTTATCTCAAGCGGAGAGTATCTCTCATCAAACATCATAGCCTACGCTATGAACCTGAAGGGGATAAAGACTCAGTGGATGGATGCAAGGCAGATTGTCATTACAAACAACGACAACCTGAAGGCCTCTCCGCTGATGGATGAGATTTCTAAGAATGCAAAAGGGATTGTCAACAAGGCGTACAAGAATATGGACGCCGTTATCACCCAGGGATTCATAGGAGCCTCAGTCACGGGAGAGCCTACTCTTCTGGGAAGGGGTGGCAGCGACTATTCGGCATCCCTGATCGGTATGGCCATAGACGCTGACAGAATAGAGATATGGACTGACGTTGACGGCGTACGCACTGCTGACCCGAGGATTGTAAACAATACCAGAGGAATCAAGAAGCTCTCATACGAGGAGGCTGCCGAGTTGGCCCGTATGGGTGCAAAAGTGCTTCACCCGCTGACTCTTGAGCCTGCGCAGATGAAGAATATTCCGGTATACGTGCTCAATTCGATGAATGCCGGAGGAGAAGGCACGGCTATTCTCAACCGCTCCTGCATTTTTGACGGAATAAAGTCCATTTCTTACAAAGAGAATATCAGGGTTATCACCGTCTATTCGCTGAGCATGTCGGACGCTTCCGGCTTTATGCACCAGGTTTTTGAAATTTTCAGCAAGCACAATGTTTCAGTTGACCTGCTGAGTTCGTCTGAGGCAAGTATTACGACTACCGTGGAAGCGACTCAGGACGTAGCAGGTGTAGTGGCAGATCTTCAGAAGGTCGGCACCACCACGGTTGACAGAGACAAGGCACAGATATCAATTGTCGGAAAGAATATCATCGGCTTGAGAGGTCTTCTTTCCGAGACTTTCAACGCTATGATTGACAGCAAGATATATATGATCTCCCAGGGTTCTACATTCCTGAACCTCAGCTTCGTGGTAGACCGTCCGGAGATGGCTGAAATCTTGCGCAATCTTCACAAAACATTTTTTGAAAAGGAGAACGGAAATGAAAATACTGATTAGCGGATACGGCAAGATGGGCAGAATGATTGAGCAAATCATTCTCTCAAAGGGTCTTGAATATGCAGGATGGAGCGAGGACATTACCGCTACTCCTGCCGAGTTGGCAGCTGAGTGCGTTTGCATTGACTTTACTTGTCCTGATGCATTCCGCAGCAACTATAAGTTCATTGCAGAGAATTTCGGAGCTGCCGTTATCGGCACTACCGGCTGGAACGACATACACGACGAGGTGATCGGCTACTTTGCTAAGTGCAATACACCTATGATATACGCTTCCAATTTCTCAATCGGAGTGAATGCGATGTTTGCCGCTGCAGATTATCTCACCGGGCTTATTTCAAAGGTCGGAAATTATTCCGCTTCAATCGACGAGACTCACCATATCCACAAACTGGATGCTCCGAGCGGCACGGCCAAGAGCCTTGGGGCTATCGTGGATGCCAATATGGGAGTGCCTACTCCTATAGAATCTCATCGCATCGGAGAAGTTCCGGGCATTCACACCCTCACTTTGCAGAGTGGCGCTGACAAGATTGTCCTCACTCACGAGGCATTCAGCCGCGAAGGGTTTGCGCAGGGAGCCGTCGACGCAGCAGTGAAAATTCAGAAGTTAAACGGTATATACGATTATAAAGAGATCATTTTTAACTAATTCATCATGGCTAATTTAAATCTTTACGGGTGCGGAACAGCTCTCATCACCCCTTTCGAGAAGGGCGGTGAAGTAGATTATTCCGCTTTGGAGTCTCTTGTTAAGGCTCAGATTTCTGCTGGAATCAACTTTTTGGTTCCACTTGGCACCACTGCCGAAACACCTTGCCTCACTAATGAGGAAAAACTAAAGATTTTTGAAATTTGCAAAAAGAATTCAGACGGTCATCCATTGGTTGTCGGAGCGGGTACAAACTCTTTCGAACACACTAAAGCCAATATTGATCTTCTGGTCCCGTTAAAACCTGATGCCTTTCTAATCGTTACTCCATACTATAACAAGCCTACCCAGACCGGTCTTAAAGAGTATTTCACGGCACTTGCCGACTATGCTCCAGCGCCGATTGTAATTTACAACGTACCGGGTCGTACCGGTGTAAATATCGCCGCAGAGACGACACTGGCCCTGGCTGAACATCCGAATATCATTGCAATCAAAGAGGCGAGCGGAAACTACGCCCAGATCTCCAAAATTATCGGAGAAGCTCCTGAAGGATTCTCAGTCCTCAGCGGAAATGACGATGAGACACTCTCCCTGATGGCTACCGGAGCAAAAGGCGTGATCAGCGTTGTTTCTCACCTGGCTCCTAAGGAGATGGTGGCTTTGACCTCAGCGATGCTTGACGGTAAGCTTGATGCAGCAAGAGCGATTCATCATAAGCTCTTCCCTTTGTTCAAGGGGTGCTTCGTTGAGAGCAATCCGATCCCTGTGAAAGCCGGACTGGCAGCGCAGGGAGCAATCAAAAACGTGCTTCGTTTGCCTCTGACCTGTGCGAGCGCATCCACCGAAGCATTAATGAAAAGCATATTAAAAAACCTAAATCTACTATAGAGATGAAAACTATAAGAGCAGCCGTAGTCGGTTACGGCAACGTGGGCAAGTTCGTGCTGGAAGCCCTTGAAGCAGCACCTGATTTTGAAATCGCCGGCATTGTACGCCGTGATCCTACCAATGTTCCTGCGGAGCTGTCCAAATACAATGTTGTAGGAAGTATCAAAAAATTGCAAAACGTAGACGTGGCCATCCTGGCAACTCCTACAAGAAGCGTAGAGAAATCAGCTCTCGAGGCTCTTGAGGCAGGCATCAACACCGTTGACAGCTTCGACATTCACACTCTTATTCCATCTCTTCGCAAGACTCTTGATGCTGCTGCAAAGAAAGCCGGCAAGGCTTCCATCATTTCAGCAGGCTGGGATCCGGGTACTGACTCAATAGTACGTACTATGCTTCAGGCTTGTGCGCCCAAGGGTCTTACATACACAAACTTCGGTCCCGGAATGAGCATGGGTCACTCTGTAGCCGTCAAATCAAAGAACGGCGTAAAAGATGCCCTTTCAATTACAATTCCTACCGGACAGGGTGTTCACCGCCGTATGGTATATGTTGAAACTGAGCCAAAAGCCATTTTTGAAAAGATCTGCTTTGACATCAAAGCCGACCCTTACTTTGCCAGCGACGAGACACACATATTCCAGGTGGAAAGCGTGGATGCTCTCAAGGATATGGGACACGCCGTTAATCTTGTTCGCAAAGGCGTTTCCGGCAAGACAAACAACCAGCTTTTTGAATTCAACATGCATATCAACAATCCTGCCCTCACTGGTCAGATAATGGTAGCGGCTGCCCGCGCAGCGTGCAGACAGGCTCCGGGCTGTTATACTCTGATTGAAGTTCCGCCTGTAGATCTGCTCCCTGGAGAAAGAGACAGCTGGGTAGGAAAACTTGTATAACCAATTTTTTGATGATGAAACAAAAACACATTTTCTTTCTCAGCGCCTTATTGCTGTTGCTGTCAACCGTGTCTTATGCACAAAAGAATGACATTGTAAAAACAGGTATCGGATTCGGACCACTTCCTGCCATCGCCTTCGATGCAGACAAAGGCTTCCAACTTGGTGCTATTCTGAACGTATATGATTACGGTGACGGATCAAACTATCCCAATTACGATTCCAAATGGTATTTTGAGGCTTCATTCTTTACGAAAGGGTCTCAGATGTACCAGATAATGTATGACAACAAGACTTTGATTCCGGGAATCAGATGGTCATCTGCAGCTGTGATAACGCTGGAAAAAGCGATGGACTTTTACGGGTTCAACGGCTACCAGAGTTACCTTGACTATAAGGCAATCGAAGCAGGCCAGAAAGGGGAAAGCTTCCTTTTCACTCCGTTCTACCGCAATGCCCGCAATCAGGTTCTGTTCAAGAGCGATTTTATCGGCCGGATTACCAAAAACCTGAGCTGGGAAGCAGGCTATCACGCAAGTTACTTTGCCCTGGATGCCATCAATTATGACAATATCAACAAGGGAAAGAAAGAAGGCCAGCTATTTCCTAAGCCGGGTGAGCCGGGTTATCAGGCAACATTGTACGAGAATTACGTAAAATGGGGACTTATATCTCCGGAAGAGGCAAAAGGCGGTTTCAACAGTTCTATCCGCCTGGGAATGGTTTACGATTCAAGAGATAAGGAGGGAGCCCCTTCAAAAGGCATTTGGGCTGAAGGTCACTTGACTCTCGCTCCAAAATTCCTGGGAACCACCAATCCATATTATCGCTATTCACTTACCTTCAGACACTACGTGCCTATCGTGGCCAACGACAAGCTTACTTTGGCATACCGTCTGAATTATGAAGGAACAATCGGCAACAACGCTCCATACTATGTTTTGCCATACATTACCACAATGGGGGAAGGTCCTGACAGAGACGGAATGGGCGGATACCGTACCATCAGGGGTCTTCTCAGAGACCGCTCAGTGGGTTTGGACATGGCCTCTTACAATGTGGAGTTGCGCTGGAGATTCGTGAAGTTTCTCATGGGAAAACAGAATATCTCATTCGGACTTAACCTGTTCAGCGACGGTACCGTTGTAACCCGCGGCCGCGACCTCACTTTCAAGTACAGTCAGAACAATGCTGACTATGCTCAGCAGCTGGCTCTCTACAACAAGTACGTCAGACCTGACATTAAAGAGTATCCTCACATCACCGTGGGCGCAGGCTTGAGATTCATTATGAATGAGAATTTCGTCGTAGCGTTCGAGTACGGTAAACCGATCACCAACTTTATGAAGAACAACATCCGCTACAAACAGGACGGCAAAGGCGCCTTCTACATCAATACCGGATTTTTGTTCTAATTGTGACATATCAAAAAAGCCCCGAAACCTCAACGATTTCGGGGCTTTTTTATTTCATTATCTGCGTTAGAGAAGCGACAGGGCGATGTTAACTGCATTTGTTGCCGCTCCGATACGGAGATTGTCTGCTACAATCCACATGTTGAGACTGTTTGGCTGAGAGAAATCCCGGCGGAGACGTCCTACGAAAACTTCGTTGCGGCCGAATGCATTGATAGGCATCGGGTAGATGTCGTGCGCAGGGTCATCGCAAAGGCAACAACCCGGAGCAAGACTGTCCGGAGCGGGACCACTTGCATAAATGGCTTTAACCTCTTCCAGATCGAAGTCTTTTTCGAATTCTACGTTGACCGATTCGCTGTGGCCTCCTGTAACAGGAACGCGGACGGTAGTTGCGGTAACTTTTATGGAGTTGTCTGAGAAGATCTTGCAGGTTTCATTGACCATTTTCATCTCCTCTTTTGTGTAACCATTCTCCAGGAAGCTGTCGATGTGGGGGAGAATGTTTCTGTCTATCTGGTGAGGATAAGCGTTTGGAAGATCCATGGCCTCTTCTCCCCTCTCGCGAAGCATCTGGTGAATGCCCTTCATACCGCTTCCGGTAACGGACTGATAGGTTGAAACAACGATTCTTTTGATTTTATAGCGAGCGTGGAGCGGAGCGAGTGCAAGTACCATCTGTATTGTAGAACAGTTGGGGTTTGCGATAATCATATCGTCAGGGCCGATTACATTGCCGTTGATTGACGGTACGACCAGTTTCTTGGTCGGATCCATTCTCCAGCATGAAGAATTGTCTATGACACGACATCCCACCTCTGCAAAACGGGGTGCCCATTCCAGAGAAACGCCTGCTCCTGCAGAGAACAGAGCAAAATCAGGTTTGGCAGCTACACCATCAGCAAGAGATACAACTGTCCAATCTTTACCTGCAAATTTGACTTTTTTGCCTACAGATTTTTCAGATGCACAAGGAATAAGTTCCCCTACAGGGAAATTAAGTTCTTGAAGAACCTCTATCATCTTTCCACCGACAAGTCCGGTTGCGCCTACAACGGCGACTTTCTTAAGATTGCTCATAGTTTTGCCAATTAATGTAACTGTTGCACGAAGGTCGTAATTTTATTAAAAATATAAAATAAAAAGGGGTAACTATTCGTTATCCCTTCTCAATCAATTCAAGCAGCGCTGACTTTTACTGCGGATCCTGAGGAGTTTCACTTGAAGGGAAAGTAGGTTGCCCCTCTGTAGGAACCGTCTGCTCAATCTGCGATTTGACGCTTGAGTTACGTGAAGCTTTATTAGGGATCACGAAAGTAGCTACAACACAGAGAACAAGGATTGTTCCTGCCAGAGCCCAGGTTGTTTTCTCCAGGAAGTCAGCGGTTTGTCTAACACCGAAAGTAGTGTTGCCTGCAGCAAAATTGGCTGCCAGTCCGCCACCTTTTGAATTCTGAACAAGAACCACAAGTGTCAACAATATACTTGCTATCACTATTACGATTGAGATTGTGATGTATATAGCTTGCATATAACTATTTATTTTTGTTTTTTATTTCTTCAATGAGGGTTGCAAAGTAAGTATTTTTTTCCGGATAAATCAAAATTAGTTTTTCATATATCTCAATTGCCTTGGAATTGAACCCTTGTTTTGAGTATATCTGCGCCAGCGTTTCGGTACATACAATATCGTCGTAGCTGACCTGTTTTGCGATAGTTTCCTGCGAAACGCCGCTGTAATCTTCACCATTTGCAGATGAGGTTGCAGGATTGAAGGAAACTTTGCCGAAACCTTCCTCTGACTGCTCCATTGCGGCAACTTCCTCTCTGGTAAAGTAATCTCCGCCGGCATAAACGATCTTTATCTTCTCCTCGACCTTGTGCTCCTGTTCCGGTACCGGAGGGAGTGTCTCTTTGACTGCAGGTCTTTCTCTGGCGAGAATTGATCTGTCGGTGAAGAATATGGCAATCTTTCTGGCGACCTCCTTTCTGTCGAGATTACCTCCGGCTATAAGCCTGTCGAAATATTCTTTACGGGCTAGCGTAAACCAAGGGCAGCTCTCAATGAGAGATTCCAACTGCGAGAAGTCCAGATTCTTTATGTTTATCGTTTCTGCCATTCTTACCACTGTGCTACGGAAGCGTTGAAAATATCCTCTACAAGTGTTTTAATAATCTCTTCACAGAGCGTCGCCTCAACCGCATCCAGCGACAGTTCAGAATTGTAATCTGAATACGCTACGAAGGACTTGTTCTCAAAACTGTCCTGACTGTGCTTGGAATTGGTAAAATTGACTCTCGCAGTTACGGTAAGCCTGTTCTGGGAAGCCACCTCGTTCGCTGTAATCGCCTGAGGAGTGATGTCGTAGGATTGTATGATTACCTCCAGCACCAGATCTCCGTCCATCTCAGCCTCCGAAAGTTTGGTCATCTTACGGAACTGGTCTTTGAGGGCCTCTGTGAGGTCGTTTGCAAGCGAAGGATTGATCTTCATTGCATTGTTGACCACAGGCACTATCGTAATCGTCTCAATGTCGGCCTGGATAGACGTACCCGAGAAAGAATAGATACCGCAACCGCTCAGCAAGAAGCAAAGCGACAATGCCAACAGAATATGTTTTGCCATTCTCATCATTCGAGTCCGTATTCTTTAATCTTGCGATAAAGGGTCCTTTCAGAGATGCCTAGTTCTTCCGCCGCAGCCTTTCTGCGGCCTCCGTGCTTCTCGATGGCCTTCTTTATCAACTCTACGTTCGAGTCCTGTATCGAGAGAGAATCTACTGACGTTACCTCTTTCTCCGGGACATCGTTATTCTGATTTGCATCTATCATAATGTGTCTTGGAGAAGAGACGGGTGCAACTCCCGATTCAATTTTATCCTTCAATTCATCTACATCCTGCCTCAGTTGGAAAAGAATCTTGAAGATAATGTCTCTGTCCGCGCCGTAATCTGCAAAAGAATTACTCTCTCCGGTGCGGACCGGCAGAGAATCAGCTCTGTCTGCAGGAAGATATTTTGCAAGAATCGTGGCGTCTATGACGCGATTCGTCTCCAACACGGAAATCTGGTCCGCAACGCTTTTGAGCTGACGCACGTTTCCCGGCCATCTGTATGCCTCAAGCATAGCTATCGCATCATCCGTAAGACGGATTGTAGGCACAGTGTATTTCTCCGCAAAATCGCTTACGAACTTCCGGAAAAGCAGATAAATATCTTCTTTACGCTCTCTGAGAGGCGGGATCTTGATCGGAACCGTATTCAGTCTGTAGAATAAATCTTCGCGGAATTTACCTGCCTCCACCGCTCTGGAAAGATTCTTGTTTGTAGCGGCGATGACCCTCACGTCGGTTTTTTGCACTTTGGACGAACCTACTTTGATGAATTCTCCGGTCTGAAGAACACGGAGCAGACGAACCTGGGTTCCCAAAGGAAGCTCCGCCACCTCATCAAGGAACAGAGTACCGCCGTTTGCCTCTTCAAAATAGCCTTTTCTGGTTTCGGTAGCTCCGGTAAAAGAGCCTTTCTCGTGGCCGAAAAGTTCGCTGTCTATGGTTCCTTCGGGGATTGCTCCGCAATTGACTGCAATGTAGACGTTGTGTTTCCGCGGACTGTTGGCATGGATGACCTGAGGGATAAATTCTTTACCTACTCCACTCTCTCCCGTAACCACCACTGAAAGGTCAGTGGCCGCAACCTGCTTGGCAATTTCCAGGGCTCTGTTAAGTTCGGGATTATTGCCGATGATGCCGAATCTATCTTTAATTTGAGTCAAGTCCATATTTTCGGATAGTTGTCCAATTACAAAGGTACAAAATTTGTACAAATGGTATTTACTCCTTGGGACTATATTTTTTTATTACTATATTTGTAAATAGTATCGGTAATATCCCCCTGAAAATCTTAGCAATAAATAATATAAACCTTAAATATATCGTTAATATGAAAAGTATGATTAAAAAAGTATTGCTTCTAGCCATTGCTTCTTTCGCATTGGTTGCTTGTAACAATGCAGCCAAAATGGCAGAACTGGCAGACCAGGTGAACATTGCCTGCAATCCTGAAGTTCTCGAAGTGGTAGCCGGTAATATCGATGCAGATGTTACTGTTACATTCCCGGCAGAATACTTCTATCCAAAGGCTATTTTGGAAGTAATTCCTGTAATAGTTTATGACGGTGGTGAAGCTGTCGGAGCCCCTTTCATTTATCAAGGCGAGAAAGTAACCCAAAACTACAAGACCGTAAGCAAGAATCAACCTACTTCCATTACAGAGCATGTTAATTTCAAATATGTTCCCGGTATGGAGAAGTCACAACTTGTTGCACGCGCTAAAGTTGTCTACAAGGGTACAGAATATGCTTTCCCTTCAGACATAAAGATAGCAGACGGTGCTAACACGACTTATATGTTGGTTAAACAAAGCGGTGCTTTCACTCCGAAGGCTGACAACTACCAGGAAGTGATTCCTGAAGAGTTGGAAGCTCAGGTTCTTTATTTAATCAACAGTTCACAAGTCCGCAACAATCAGCTCACAAGTGCCAACGTCAAAGATTATCAAGCAGGTGTTACCAGCGCAATGAATGACGAACGCCGTACTGTTAAAGGTACTGAGATCGTTGCTTACGCATCACCTGACGGCCCTGAGGCTTTGAACAACAAGCTTTCAGCAAACCGTGAGACATCAGCTGCAAAAGCTTTCCAGACAATTTCAAAGAAGCTTGAAACAGGCGCAGTTGACACTAAGAGCATCGGTGAGGACTGGGAAGGATTCAAAGAGTTGGTCAATGCTTCAAACATCGAGGACAAAGACCTTATTCTTCGCGTTCTTTCAATGTACAGTGATCCTGCTGTCCGCGAACGTGAAATCAAGAACATGTCAAGCGTTTACAAGACTCTTGCAAACAACGTTCTTCCTCAACTCCGTCGTGCACGCTTCATCACTTCAGTTGAATATCAAAATTATACACCTGATGAGTTGACTCATCTCGTAAACAGCAACATTGACGTTCTGGATGAAGAGGCTCTTCTTCGTGCAGCAACTCTTGCAAACACATCAAGCGCTAAATTGGCTATCTACAAACAAGCTATCAACAAGTTCAACAGCGCACGCGCTAAGTTCAACTCTGCTCTTGTATGCCTCGAAGACAACAACGTTGCACAGGCAAGATCATTCCTGGGTCAACTTGACTCAAAGGATCCTGACGTAGCCAATGCATTGGGCGTATGCGCATTGCGTGATGAGAATTATTCAGATGCAGCTCGTTACTTTGCAACAAGCACAAGTAAGGACGCTACTCTGAACCAGGCAGTTCTTGACATTCTCAACGGTAGCTACGCTACTGCAGCTCAAAAACTTGCAGGTTCAGGTTCTTGCAACGAGGCTCTGGCTTACATCCTTACCAATCAGCTTGACAAAGCAAGCAACGTTTTGAAAGACAAGACTTGCACATGCTCTGCATATCAGAGAGCTATCGTAGCTGCTCGTAAGGGTTACGCTTCTACAGCTAAAGAAGAATTGCAAAAAGCTTCTTCAGACGCTGCACTTGCTGCCCGCGCTCTTAAAGACATCGAATTCTCAACAGTTAAATAATTTTGACTATTCTTTTGATCTAGTGGCTTCCTATCAGGGAGCCACTTTTTTTATATCTTTGTTCTATGCTTCTGTTCCCTACTCCAAAGATCAATCTCGGATTGAACGTCATTTCCAAAAGAGCTGACGGATTTCACGACATAGAGACTCTGTTTGTCCCTGTAACTCAGTATATGGACATTCTTGAGGTGGTCTTTGCCGAAAAGCCGGCCATGGTTCAGTACGGAATGGATTACCAGACCAATCCTCAGGACAATTTATGCTATAAGGCTTATTTACTGATGGCCGATAAGTATAAGATTTCTCCGATAGCCATTCATCTCTATAAGAATATACCTGTAGGCGCCGGCCTGGGCGGGGGGAGCGCTGACGCAGCTTTTACGCTGGCAGCCATCAACATTCTCTTCAACCTCAATCTGAACAACGAGACCCTGGCTAAACTGGCCGCCCAGCTTGGAAGCGATTGTCCGTTCTTTATCTATAACAAGCCTATGCTTGCCCGGGGGAAGGGAGAAATATTGTCGCCTTACGATGACATTGATCTCTCAAATTACGAGATAAGGATTGCGACACCTGATGTTTCGGTATCGACTAAAGAGGCCTATTCCGGCATAACTCCTCACAAGCCGAAAATTCCTCTGGAAGAAGTCCTTAAGACTCCTGTAGATAATTGGAAAGAGAATCTTGTGAATGATTTTGAGACTACCGTTTTTGCAAAATATCCGGAAATAGCACGGTTGAAGGAGGATTTCTACAGGCAAGGCGCCCTATACGCATCGATGTCGGGCTCCGGCAGTTCGGTCTACGGAATATTCAGAAAATAAAAAAAGAGGCGACCGTTTGGATCACCTCTTTTTTTACACTTATGTGAAATCCGTTACATCATTCCGCCACCCATACCAGGGTTCATGGCAGGCATTGCAGGAGTATCTTCCTTGATGTCCACAATTCCGCATTCTGTAGTCAGGAACATACCGGCCACTGAAGCGGCGTTCTGCAAAGCTACACGGGCAACCTTTGTAGGATCGATGACACCAGCC
>JAFSTD010000006.1 GCA_017450655.1 Bacteroidales bacterium
ACCAAGGGGTCCTCCGTTCGAGTCGGAGTATCCCGACAGAGCAAAAGGTGACGCAAGTCGCCTTTAGTTTTTTAGGCGACGGGATGTAGCGCAGTTGGTAGCGTACCACGTTCGGGACGTGGGGGTCGTCTGTTCGAGTCAGATCATCCCGACAAAAAAGCAGGCCCCAAGGACCTGCTTTTTTATTCTCTACAGTTTTATATGCCGGCAGAGCTCTTCCAGATACCGTGCGTCAGTGAGGTCAAAGGTGGACAACTCCTTGCTGTCGATGTCCAGAACGGCCGCCACGGCGCCGTCTTTGAAGATTGGAACTACGATTTCGCTGCGGGAGAGTGCGCTGCAGGCAATGTGTCCCGGGAATTTGTCCACATCTTCAACTACAACGGTCTTGCTCTCTTTCCATGCTGTGCCGCATACCCCCTTCCCATATCCGATGCGGGTGCAGGCAATAGGCCCTTGGAAAGGTCCCAGTACCAATTCTTTACCGGAAACCTTGTAAAAGCCGCACCAAAAGAAGCAGAATGCCTCCGTAAGGGCGGCAGCTATGTTGGCAAGATTGGCCACGACGTCACTTTCTCCCTCAATCAAACTCAGAATCTGAGGCAGAAGTTCCTTGTATTTGTCTTCTTTCCGGGCGTTATTGTTGATATTCAGAGTTTCCATCGTTACTGTATGGTTACGGGACTCCCCGTGATGTCGCTCAGCATTCTCCTGAGTTCACTTGCCTTGGCAGTATTGCCTCTGCTCCTGTGAATGGAGATCATATATGCGAAGTATTGTATGTTTCTTTCCAATTCTTTGTCATTCAGGGCCGCGCCGTCGACGAAAGGTTGAGCATAATATGCCATTGCAGCCACGGTTTCATCTATGAAGCGGTCGGTGATTTCGTTTGCCTTTTCAGTCTCGCCCAGAGCCAGATACAGATCAACCGCGTAGATGATATTGTATTCATTCATCGACGAGAATAAAGTCAGGTTGTAAGGCACGTTTGCATTCGGAGCCACTTCAAAGCATTTGTCCAGTAATTGCAGCGCTTTTTCGTCTTCCCCTTCGTTGTAGAGGTATTCGGCAGTATTGATGAATATGTTCCTCAGAGGGGTGACGGCTGACATTGTGAACAGATTCTGGTAGTCTATGTAATAATTGTCTTTCTTGATTCTGTCAAACTCATAAATGTGCATAAGTCTGTCGTAAACCAGTTCAGCGTCCATTTTGCGGTTTTCTCCGGTGCAGATTTGAGGGACGAGCTTGAAGATGAACCCTTCGTTTCTGAGGTATTGTCCCAGCTGGAATGAGCAGTCACCGTCTTCAGTCACGAAATAGATAGGTCTGTCCCATTCGTAATTGCTCAGCAAGTCGAGAATGACCAGGTCAGTCTTGGTGATGGAAGTGCCGGCCACGTTCAATTCTATGTAATCGAGCAGCTGGTCGGCTTCTTTTTCGGGAACAATTCCATATTTGACGGCATTCTCCTTGTTGACAGGGACAACCATCTTCCTGGAGGCGATAATTCCGTTGTTTCCGCGGGTGCGATATCTCTGGTCCTTGAAAATCTGCAGTACCTCGTTGGCAGTAGGGGTTACTGAGAGTGCAACGTCGTAAGTAGGAACATAGTCATTGGTGCCGTAGAGGTAGTCTATTCTGTTCAATGACAGGTTGACCGGCTTTGAATCGTTGACCTTGCATTTCATCTGGTCAATGTACCAGTCCATTCCGAGCAGGGAAGTGTTCATTATCCTGACGTCGGTGCGGATGCCCTCAACTTCCTGAAGATACCACAGAGGGAATGTGTCGTTGTCTCCGTGAGTGAACAGAATAGCGTCTTTGTCGCAACTCTGGAGATAATTGTAAGCATAATCTCTTGCGGTGTAGCGGTTGCTTCTGTCGTGGTCGTCCCAGTTTTGACATCCCATGAGAATCGCCACGGCAATGCAGAGTGCACTTGCAACGCCTGCAGAGACAAGCGATTTCCCGGAAAGGCGTTCAAACCATCCTTTGACGGCAAGCACAGCCAGACCTATCCATATTGTAAATACGTAGAAAGAGCCGGCATACGCATAATCTCTTTCCCTTACTTGATAAGGCGGCTGGTTGAGGTATATGATGATGGCGATACCTGTCAGGAAGAACAGCAGGAACGTAACCCAACTATTTCTGCTGTCTTTTCTCAGCTGGAAGAAGAATCCGATGAGCCCCAGCAGCAGCGGCAGAAAGAAATAGTGATTCTTGGCTTTGCTGTTTACAATGAAATCGGGTCCTACGCTCTGATCGCCGAGACGTGCTTTGTCGATGAAGCCTATACCGCTCTCCCAGTTTCCTCTTGAAGGATCTCCGGGCACCTGTCCGTGTATGTCATTCTGGCGTCCTACAAAATTCCACATGAAGTATCTCCAATACATATGATTCATCTGATAATCAAAGAAGAACCGGAGATTGTCCTTGAAGTAAGGCATCTTGTTGGTACGTCTTTCACCGTTGGACATCACTACCGTATTGGTCTTGTAGCGCCCTTCAGTGTAGAATTCATAGAAATTGGTGTGAGCGTCGCTCTGATTGCTCCACATGCGAGGGAAAAACATCTTCGCTCCGGCAGGATAATCTGCTGTCAACGGAGCAGGAGTTTTGTAATACTGTCCGTTCAGAGGAGTATAATAGGTGCTCTCTTTAGCTTCATACGTTGAGGTAAACGCCTGCCCGTAGATAATTGGGTTGGAGCCGTACTGCTCACGTGCCAGATAACGGGCGAGAGTGTATGGATTGTCAGGCTGGTATTCGTTTGTAGGAGTATTTGCGGAAGCGCGGATAATAACCACGGCAAATGCAGAATAACCTATGATAATAGTAGTCAGACACAGCGTAACCGTGTGGGCGACTGCCTTGCCTTTTGCTCTGAACCTCTTCATCAGCAGGAACAAGGCGGCAAAAAGCAGTACCATAAAGACGGTGGCTCCGCTATTGTAACCGAGTTTGAAGCCGTTTACGAAAATTCTGTCGACAAAGCCGAGAATCTTAGGGAGATAAGGGATGATTCCGAAGAGAATGAGAGCGACCGGCAGCGCTGAAAGGCACAATACCAGAAAGCTCTTGCCCAGGGAAATATTCTCGTCTTTATGATTCTTGTAGTAATAGATGAACACGATAGGCGGTATAGCCAGCAGGTTGAGGAGGTGAACGTCTATGGACAGACCCATCAGCAAGCAGATGAGGACTATCCAGCGGTTGGCATACTCTCCGTCATCCTCTTCCCATTTGAGAATAGCCCAGAATACGATGGCCGTTAGCAGTGACGACATGGCGTACACTTCGGCCTCTACGGCAGAAAACCAGAAAGTGTCGGAAAAACAGTATGCAAGAGATCCCGCCACGCCTGCGCCCATAAGGGCCACGACGTTGGCCTTGGTCAGGCCTTTACCACTCTTCTCAAGTATTCTGCGCCCGAAATGGACGATGGTCAGGAAAAGGAAGAAAATTGTAAATCCTGAGCAGACTGCCGACATGCAGTTCACGGCGGCAGCAGCATGCTCTCCGTCGGAGAACATTGCAAACATGCGTGCAAATAACTGGAAGACAGGGTTTCCGGGAGGGTGTCCGACCTCCAGTTTATATGAAGAGGCTATAAACTCTCCGCAGTCCCAGAAACTGGCGGTAGGTTCGATTGTAGCCAGGTAAACGAAACACGAGATTGCCAAAACTACGACGGCCACGATGTGGTTTATCCTGTCAAATGTCTTCTTTTCCATTCTCCGATAGATTTTATAGAATTACAAATTTAATAATCTTTTTTTATAGCTAAATTTGTAGTATGAAAAACGATTGGAAGCAGAGATTAAATGTGGTTTATTCCACGAATCCCGATTTTAAATACGATACGGCGGATGATTTTAGCGAGGAAGCTACCCTTCCTGCCGAGCGTCAGAATCTGATCGTTGCCATCGATAGAAAAAGCAGAGCTGGAAAGCAGGTCACTCTTGTAAAAGGATTCGTCGGTACGGAGGAGGATTTAGCCGCTCTTGCCAAGTTGCTTAAGACAAAATGCGGGGTAGGAGGTTCAGCCAAAGACGGGGAGATTCTCATCCAGGGGGACTTCAGAGATAAGATAGTTGAGATTTTATTGAAAAACGGCTATAAAGCCAAGAGAGGCAATTAGTCTTGGGAGAGTTGTACCATAGAATGTCGGAAGCCTGGCCTGACAGTGTATTGCGGGTATTCTCGCAGTCGGTTCCTTCATATGCCGATTTTACTTACGACTGGTGGCTTATCGGCGCCGCTTCGGTCACTTTTCTGATTTTTCTGATTTTTTTCAACCAAATAATAAATGCGATTTCGATCGCTTTCTCTGTTTTTTTCAGGGCGGCTTCTCCAAAGAAGTGTTACAATACTCAATATACACTCT
>JAFSTD010000097.1 GCA_017450655.1 Bacteroidales bacterium
AACTGGTTCATACCGGCATTTGTAAACATGAGCGTAGGGTCATTCTTTACGACCATCGGAGCCGATGGTACGACGACATGTCCTTTTGAAGCGAAAAAGTCGAGAAACGCTTTTCTAATTTCTTGTGAAGTCATACTTTAAATATGCAGTTTTATATGCAAAAATAGTTTTTTTATCTAAATTTTATAACTTTGCAAGGATACAGGGGGTAATAAATGGGTCGAAAAAAATACGTTTTCAATCATGAAACCCTTTCCTATGAGGAATCGGTAGTCACTTTCAAGGAGAGGTTCAAAAGAATCCTGGGGCTGTTTGCCATAGGTTTCGGCGTATTTGTAGCCTATTACGTAGTCCTCACCTTCATTTTGGGCTTTGATTTGCCCAAGACCATCATTCTCCAGAATAAGAACGCCGAACTGCTCGCAAGAGTTGAACAGCTGAACGTCCGAATGGACGAGCAGAACGATGTTCTCAGCGAGCTTCAGATGCGCGACAACGTGGTTTACCGTCTGATTCTCGGTATGGATGAAATCCCTGCATCGGTGAGAAACGCCGGCTTCGGAGGCGTGGACCGCTATTCTTATCTCAAGAAATACAATAACTCCAACTATCTGATATCTTCCAAGATGAAGATGGATATGGTTTCGAAGAAGGCCTATCTGCAATCCTGCAGCTTTGATGACGTCGAGGTTCTTTCTGCAAGAGCCGGTGACATGGCTTCAAGCATTCCGGCAATATATCCTGTACTGCCTTCTCCGCGTGTCCATCCAACGTCTTCATTCGGATATAGAAGCGATCCGTTTGGCAATTACGCCAAATTCCACGAAGGATACGACATCGCCGGTCCTAGGGGAGAGCCTGTTTACGCCACTGGAAACGGCATTGTGACCAGAGTCTCCTACAACTATTACGGATACGGCAACGTGATCTACATTGACCACGGTTTCGGATATGAAACCAGATACGGTCACCTGCAACAAGCTGTCGTAGAGGAAGGTCAAGAGGTCGTTCGCGGCCAGCAAATCGCCCTCTTAGGCAGCACCGGCCGGTCTACGGGTCCTCACCTTCATTACGAAGTGCGCTATCGCGGCAGACCGGTTAATCCTTGGAACTATTTTACCACAGATCTCACCCCGGATCAATATCAAGCAATGATTGATTTGGCAAAAAAGTAGGGTTCTGCGATGAAGAAGTTCGTTTTCAATAAAGAGAAGTTAAGATACGATGAGCAGAAAGTTTCCTTTTGGGAGATTTTAGGCAAAGCCGCCGTATATATCATTCTGAGCGTAGGAATCGCCATTCTCTATTATGCAGTTTTCTCCCTGTTTTTCAGTAACGGAAAAGAGAAAAAACTGCAGCAGGAGAATGAGTATCTTGAGGTTGAGGTTCAAGCGATGGAGGAAAAAGTGGCTTTGGTGGACGATGTGGTCAAGAGCTTGGACGCCAGGGACAAATCCATTTACAGACAGATTTTCAACTCCGAGCCTCCGCAGCTGATGGGGGACGTTTCCATAATAGATTCGCTGCCGGACCTGGATGCTCTGTACTTAAGCGACGAGTTCGACTTGATAAAGCAGACTGATGCAAAATGCAGCGACATTGAAAGGGAAGTCACTTCCGTCAAGAAGAATATCAATTCTATAAACAACAGGATTAATTCCGCAGATTTCGTCCCTACGAATTTTCCGTCGATCATCCCCGTCAAGAATTTTACCCTTGCGCAGACAGGAGCTTCCGTGGGAATGAAGATGCATCCGTACTATAAAACCCTGGTGATGCATACCGGCATTGACCTGATAGCCCCTCTGGGCACCGAAGTCCTGGCATCTGCAGACGGCACCGTCGTCAAGATAGAGAGGCTGAACAAAGGATTCGGAAATACCGTCACTATTGACCACGGGAACGGTTTCGAAACCTATTATGCCCATTTGGGAGATATTTACGTCAGGAACGGTCAGGTAATCAAGCAGGGCTCTCTGATCGGAAGGGTGGGTACTTCCGGGACTGTTTTCGCGTCTTCACTTCACTATGAAGTCAGACGCGGAGGAGAATACATGGACCCGATAAATTTCTTCTTCGCAAGTTTAAGCCCGTCCATGTACTTTAAGATGATGCAAATAGCTACCAATACAGGTCAATCCCTGGATTAAAATAGATCATTATGGCAAAGATTTGTTACACTATCGGCGAAGTGGCCGACTTGTTGGGAGAGAATGTTTCCCTCGTGAGATTTTGGTCCAACAAATTCTCAGAATTCATCAATCCAAACCGTAACAACAAAGGCAACCGCCTTTTTTCTCCTGACGACGTTGAGGTTCTCAAGAGAATCCACTACTACGTGAAAGACCGCGGAATGACTCTGGATGGTGTTCAGAAGTTGCTCAGTGACAATGTTGGGGGAAGTGACAATCGTGCCGAGGTTGTGGAGCGTTTGAAATCAATCCGTGCCAAACTGCTGGATATCAAAGGAAACCTGTAATTTCTCCGGGAATGAAAGCAAAGGAAGTAGCCGCCATAATCGAAGAGTTCGCTCCGCTGTTCAAGCAGGAGGAGTGGGACAATTCCGGATTCTGTCTGGGCAGCCCCCAGACTGAAGTAACCGGTATTCTGGTAGGCTTTGACTGCACTCCGGAGATGGTTGACGAAGCCATAGCCAAAGGGGCCAATATGATTGTAACCCACCATCCCCTCATATTCCACGGAGTGAAGAAGATTGCTCCCGATTCTTTTCTGGGATCCATTCTCACAAAGGCGATTAAGAACGACATAGTGGTCTATTCTGCACACACCAATGCGGACAAGGTGCCTGACGGAGTGAGCGGTATTCTGGCTGAAAAACTCGGATTGAAAAACGTCGGCCAGCTGGATGAAAGCGGGTTGGGAATTGTCGGAGAATTGCCTGAGGCGATGTCTGCGAGAGATTTCATCTCATGCGTAAAGACAAAGCTGAACCTGAAGGCCGTAAGAACTTCCAGATTGATCTCCGGACCCGTCAGAAAAGTGGCTTTGTGCGGTGGTTCAGGCTCCTCTCTCATTGCCTGCGCAATGGATTGCGGAGCTGACGTATATCTCTGCGGAGATTTAAGTTATCACGACTTTTTCACCGAAAAAGGGTTCATGATAATGGATATAGGACACTGGGAAAGTGAAATCTATATTGTGGATAAATTTATATCATTGCTTACGAAAAAAATACATAACTTTGCAATCCTCAAAGCGGATAATAATAACCCTGTATATTACTACTAAGTAAATTATGGCAACAAAAAAAGCTACCAAAGCAATTGTCACCCCTATTGACCAGAGAGAAACCTTCGTGTCAGCTGCCAAATCGATGACAGATACCGACAGTGTCTCAATGAGGGAGAAGCTTTTGACTTTGTACAAAATTCAACAAACTGATACCAAAATAGATAGAATCTACCTTCTTCGCGGAGAGCTTCCTCTTGAGGTCAAGGACCTTGAGGATGAAGTCGAAGGGTTGAAGACCAGAATAGCCAATACAACGGCGGATATCAAAGCAGCCGAGAATTCTCTCGTTGAGTTCAGAGCCCACATTGACGAGTGCCAGCATCTCATTGCAAAATATGAGGAGCAGCGTGATAACGTCAAGAATAACCGCGAATATGAATCTATCTGCAAGGAGATTGAATACCAGCAGCTTGATCAGGAATCTTTCGAGAAGAAGATCAGGGAGACCAACCTTATGATCGCCGACAAGAAGAATCTTCTTGAGGAGACGAAGAATTTCATGCAAGGCCGTGAGTTGGATCTCGAGGAGAAGAGAAAAGAGCTTGATCAGATTGTAGAGGAGACTGCCAAAGAGGAGGCTGCTCTCATCAAGGAGAAAGAGGAACTTGCTTCAAAGATTGACGAAAGAATGTTGGTTGCGTATGGTAAGGTCAGAGGCAATGCGAAGAACCACCTTGCCGTTGTAACTGTAAAGAGAGGAGCGTGCGGCGGTTGCTTCAACCAGATTCCTCCTCAGCGTCAGCTTGATATCGCTCAGAGCAAAAAGGTTATCGTTTGCGAGTACTGCGGACGTATTCTGGTCGATTCTGAGTTTGAGAACGAATAGTATTTGATTCACATAAATGTAGAGACGATGCGATCTGCGTCGTCTCTACACGCTTAAAAAAATGGCTAAAAAAGGACAGAATGCATCATTGGCCCAGCTTTCTGCAGACATGGGTCGCAAACCGCCTCAAGCTCTTGAGATTGAGGAGGCTGTGCTTGCCGCTATGATGCTTGAGCCTTCGATCGTTCCCGACGTGGTCGATGTCCTTGTTCCCGACTGTTTCTATGACCAGAACCACAAGAGAATTTATGAGGCCATTTCAGCTATCGCCGCGCGTAATGACAAGGTTGATATTCTGACCGTCGCCGACGAGCTTACAAAGCGGGATGAACTTGAGATGGTAGGTGGCTATGCTTACCTGAGTATGCTCAGCAACAAGATCAGCGCAGCAGGTCACGTAGAATACCACACCAAGATTCTTCTCCAGAAATATATTCAGCGTCAGCTGATCACAATCTCTTATTCCGTTCAGAAAGACGCCTTTGAGGATACTCTCTCAGTCGATGAGCTGCTTGACAAGTCTCAGCAGGAGATTTTCGGCCTTACCGAGCGCAATATGCGTCGCGAGACCAGCAAAATTCAAGACGTTTTGGGTAAAGCCATTGCCCAGATTGAAGAGAATCAGACTCGCAAGGACGGTCTCAGTGGCCTTAAGAGCGGATACAGCGGGATTGACAAAGTTACTTACGGCTGGCAGCCGTCAGATTTGATCATCATCGCCGCACGTCCTTCAGTCGGTAAAACCGCTTTCGTATTGACGATGGCCCGCAATATGGCCGTTGATTACAATATCCCGGTGGCTTTATTCTCTTTGGAAATGAAGGATCTGCAGTTGGCAAACAGATTGCTGATCAGTGAGACCGGTATTCCTGCCAGCAAAATCAGGGGAGCCGACAAATTCAACAATCCAGAGGACTGGAACATTCTCAACGACCGGATCGCGAGGCTTACCAACGCTCCGTTGTGGATTGACGATACTCCTTCCATCTCTGTATTTGAGTTCCGTTCAAAGGCGCGCCGGCTTGTGAAGAATTCCGGAGTGAAACTCATAATCATAGACTATCTGCAGCTGATGTCAGTCCCTTCAGAGATGAAATCTGTCATCCGAGAGCAGGAGGTTGCGGCCATTTCCCGTAACCTGAAAGCCATCGCAAAAGAGCTGAACGTTCCTATCATCGCTCTTTCTCAGCTGAACCGTAGCGTTGATATCAGAGGTGGAAACAAGCGCCCTCAGCTCAGCGACCTTCGTGAGTCGGGAGCTATCGAGCAGGATGCGGATATCGTTCTGTTTATCCACCGTCCGGCGATGGTGGGAGAACCCGAGGATTATCCGGGACAGACAAAAGTGATCATTGCCAAGCACCGTAACGGTAAGACTTGCGACGTCGAGATGCGTTTCGTCGGGTCACAGGCTAAGTTTATCGATTCCAACAATTACGGAGAAGAACCCGATTTCGTCATTGAGACCCGAGGCTCCGCCATGAATGATCTCGGTGAGTCCTTTGACGATTCTTTCTACAAATAGCATATGAAAAAAGTTGACAAGATAGAGCACGAAGGTACTGTCATCGAGATCGGGAAAGATACGATTACCGTAGAGATAGTCAACAAATCCGCGTGTGCGACTTGTCATGCAAAAGGTGTCTGCAATGCTTCTGATGAGAGCGTTCGGGTCATCGAAATTCCTTACACAATCAGTTCCCTGGTTGAAGAATATCAGGTAGGAGAGAAGGTGAACGTAGTGCTGGGCTCATACCTCGGTATCAGCGCAGTGTTCCTGGCTTATGTCTTGCCGCTCCTGCTTCTAATCCTCTCAATCGTATTATTGCCTGCAGCGGGGCTGTCGGAATTGCATACCGGTCTGGCTTCATTGGGCATCGTTGCAGTCTATTATATTTTCCTCTCCCTGTTCAGAAACCGGCTGGACAGAGTGTACTCATTCTCAATTGAAAAATATCAAAATAAGAAACAGTAATGATAACAACCATTTATGTCACAGTAGCTGCTTTGACGGTTATCGGACTTCTGATAGCGGTTGTTCTCTATTTTGTCGCAAAGAAATTCAAAGTCGAAGAGGACGAGAGAATTGACAGGATAGAGGCAGTTCTTCCGGGTGCAAACTGTGGCGGATGCGGTAGCGCAGGCTGTCGTGATTTTGCCCAGCGGCTGGTCAAGGCGCCTGAAATAGGTGCTTTATTCTGCCCGGTCGGAGGTAACGACGTTATGAAGAAGGTGGCCGAAGTGTTGGGGCAGGATGCTGTAGAACAGGCCCCAAAACTCGCAGTGGTGCGTTGCAACGGTACTTGCGACAATCGCCAGAAGACCAATTATTACGATGGAGTTCAATCTTGCAAGGTCAAGGCTGCTCTTTACACCGGTGATACCGGCTGCAAATACGGCTGTCTCGGATGCGGAGACTGTGTCGCTGCCTGCAAATTCGGGGCGATCTCAATGGATCCCGCTACCGGATTGCCGGTTGTAGATGAATCTAAGTGTACCGGTTGCGGCAGTTGCGCTGCGACATGTCCTAAGGGTCTTATCGAGATGCGCTCGAAAGGATTGAAGGGGCGCAGAGTTACAGTCATCTGTGTTAATAAAGACAAGGGTGCAGTAGCGCGCAAGGCTTGTCTGGCAGCATGTATCGGTTGCGGCAAGTGTGAAAAAGTCTGCCAGTTCGGCGCCATCAAGGTGGAGAACAATCTGGCCTACATAGACTGGAATTTATGCAAGCTTTGCACGAAATGTGTCAGCGAGTGCCCTACGGGAGCTATACATAAGTTTAATTTCCCTGCACCGAAACCGGTAGAACAGCCTGTTGAGCAGGTAGAGAATAAGGAGGTATTGTTATGAAGAAGACATTCAAAATAGGAGGCACTCATCCTAAAGACAGCAAACTGTCTTCTGAAATCGCCATAGAATCGTTTCCACCCGTCCCGAGAGTTTGTATCTCGATGGCTCAGCATCTTGGCGCCCCAGCTACCCCTATAGTAGCCAAAGGAGACAAAGTGGTGGTAGGTCAGGTTATCGGCGAGCCTGCAGGCTTTATTTCAGGATTTGTTCATTCTTCGGTGAGCGGTACCGTGGCGGACGTTCTGCCAATGGCCGATCTTGCAGGCAATATGGTCCCTCACGTTGTTATCGACGTTGAAGGAGATGAATGGGACCCTGCAATCGACCGTACCGACAAAATCGTGACAGAGTCTTCAGGGACTCCGGAGCAGCTTATCGCCAAGATCAAGGCCGCCGGAATCGTCGGCATGGGCGGCGCCACTTTTCCAACTCACGTAAAACTGGCCCCTCCGAAAGACAAGAAAGCGGAGTATCTCATTCTCAACGGTGCAGAATGTGAGCCTTTTGTTACCGCAGACGACCGTATCATGAGAGAGAAGCCGGTGCAGATCGTTATCGGCGCCAGAATCATGATGAGAGCCCTCTCGGTTGAAAAATGTTTCATCGCAATAGAAGAGAATAAACCTGCCGCCATAGCTGCCATGACAAAAGCTGCCGGCTCCTATGTGGGGATAGAGGTTCTCAAAATGAAGAAAAAATATCCTCAGGGCGGTGAGAAACAACTCATAGATGCCATAACGTCCCGTCAGGTTCCAAGCGGAGCCCTTCCTATCGATACGGGATGCGTGGTACAGAATGTCGCCACCGCACTTGCAGTGTATGAGGCAGTTCAAAAAAACAAACCTCTGTTTGAGCGCGTAATGACAGTAACCGGCAACTGCCTGCAGAATCGCAAGAACTACAAAGTTCGCATAGGAACTCCTCTGAAGGACATTCTTGCAGCAGTGGGCGGAGCCCCGGTTGAAGGCAATATGAAATATATCAGTGGCGGTCCGATGATGGGTAAGGCCATTGTCAATCTGGACGCCACCACTCAGAAAGGATCTTCTTGTCTGCTGATGCTTACTGAAGAAGAGACTCTCCGTAAACCGGAATCCAACTGTATTAGATGCGGAAAATGTGCTGAGGCTTGCCCGATGGGCCTGGAGCCTTGGTTGCTCAATAAACTTGCCCGTGTCGGAGACAGATATGATGATCTGGAGCAAAACAATATTGCAGACTGTATAGAATGCGGATGTTGTCTTTACACTTGTCCTGCCAACATTCCGCTGCTAGATATTATTCGTGTTAATAAAGCCGAAGTGATGAAAATCATTCGCGCCCGTCAAGCAAAATAGGAGGTAAGAATATGTCACAGTTAATAGTTTCTCCTTCTCCTCATTTACACGGCCCTGAAAGCACCAGCCGGATAATGACCGACGTGCTGATTGCGCTTGCACCAGCCTGCCTGGCTTCCATCTATTTCTATGGATTGCCGGTGCTGTTGCTCCTTGCTGTAAGCGTACTGGGTTGCGTATTGTTCGAGTTCCTTATTCTCAAGTATCTGATGAAGAGTAAGGCGGTTTTCTGCGGATCAAGCGCCGCAGTAACCGGAGTCTTGCTTGCTTTGAACCTCCCTCCTGCAGCTCCATGGTGGATTGCCGTAATAGGCGCGTTCGTGGCCATTGCGATAGCAAAAATGTCGTTCGGAGGTTTGGGACAGAATATTTTCAATCCTGCTTTGGTAGGCCGTGTGTTCCTGCTGGTGTCATTCCCGGTAATAATGACGACGTGGACAGCTCCCGCCGGTTTGTTCCACAACGTGGATGCATTCTCCGGAGCTACTCCGCTGAGCATTATCAACGAAGGGGTAAAAGCAGGCTTCCCGGCCAACGAGATAATTGCCGCCCACGATTTCACCCCTGCTCAGATGCTTTTCGCGAGAACAGGCGGCTCAATCGGTGAGGTTTCCGCAATAGCCCTTCTGATAGGCTTCATCTATCTGCTGGTCCGCAAGGTTATCCGTCCGCACATCACCCTTTCAATATGGGTTACCGTGGCTGTTATGACCGGAATCTTCTGCCTCATCAATCCTGCGCAGTATTCAGGACCTGCATTCAACCTGCTTACCGGTGGTATGCTGCTGGGATCAATATTTATGGCTACCGACTATGTTACCAGTCCTATGACTGTCAAGGGGCAGATCATATTCGGATTCGGTATAGGCGTGATAGCAATACTGATACGTTATTTCGGCTCTTATCCGGAAGGCGTTTCGTTCGCGATACTGATTATGAACTGCGTTACACCGCTTCTTAACAAGTTGAAACCGGTAGGTTTCGGGAGGAAATAGTATGGCAAAGGAATCTTCATTCAAGAATATGGTCATCGTATTGGGCTTGATTTGCCTGATATGTTCCGCTTTGCTGGCTCTCGTGTACGGGGTTACGGAAGATCCTATAGCAGACGCCCTCGTCGCAAAGACCAACGACGCTATCTCAAAGGTTCTTCCCGAGTATGACAATATGCCCGGAGAAGAGAGTTCTGTAGTTGAGGTCAACGGTAAGAAATACGTTGTCTACACCGCAAAGAAAGGTGAGAATGTTACAGGATATGCTATAGAATCGAATGCTGCGGGTTTCGGCGGAGAGATCAAGCTTATGGTCGGGTTCGATGCTGCTTCAGGAGAGATTTACAATGTTTATGTCATTTCTCACAACGAAACTCCGGGCCTTGGAGCAAAAATCGGGGATAATTCTCCGAACAATTTCAAAGAGCAGTTCAGAGGCTTCAATCCTGCCGAGAAAGTGCTCAGAGTTCACCAGGAAGGTGGCGACGTAGATGCAATAACCGCCTCTACAATCACGTCCAAAGCATTTACCTCTGCGGTAAGTACAGCATATGATGTTTTTATAACGTTGAAAGGAGATGATGCCGATGCGGTTACGTCTGCTACTTCTGCCAAGACAAATATAGGAGGGGGTAACAATGAGTAAGCTTAGAATAATTACCAACGGAATAATCAAAGAGAATCCGACATTCGCCCTCGTTTTGGGTATGTGTCCTACTTTGGGTACCACAACGTCGGCACTGAATGGTTTCGGTATGGGTGTGGCTACGATGTTCGTTTTGTTCATGTCCAATATCGTAATCAGCGCTGTGGCTCGCTTCATACCGAATAAAGTGAGAATTCCTTCATACATCGTGATCATTTCCACATTCGTGACGATAGTTCAGCTGTTGATGCAGGCATACCTGCCGTCTCTTTACGAGACTCTGGGTCTGTTTATACCTCTGATCGTAGTAAACTGTATAGTACTGGGCCGCGCCGAAGCGTTTGCCAACAAAAATAGCGTGTTGGATTCTGCCTGTGACGGATTGGGAATAGGACTTGGATTCACTCTGTCACTTACTGTTATAGGCCTTGTCCGTGAGATTCTCGGCAACGGTTCCGCTTTCGGATTGAAATTTATCACCGGAGACGGAGTCCTGGCATTCGTACTGGCCCCGGGAGCATTCATTGTCCTGGGTTACCTGATGGTTCTTTTCAACAAATTCGTAGCTAAAAAAGAGTAGGAGGGTGATATGGAATACGTACTAATTATCATTTCAGCGATATTCGTCAATAATATTGTCCTGTCGCAGTTTTTGGGAATCTGCCCGTTCCTCGGCGTTTCCAAGAAGGTCAGCACCGCAGTCGGAATGTCTGCAGCCGTTACTTTCGTGATGGCTCTCGCTACCTGTGTTACATATTTGCTCCAGTACTACGTTCTTGTCCCTCTGGGTATAGAATTTCTCCAGACCGTTTCGTTCATTCTGGTTATTGCCGGACTGGTCCAGATGGTCGAGATCATTCTGAAGAAGATAAGCCCGTCCCTGTATCAGGCGTTGGGAATATTCCTGCCGCTTATCACCACTAACTGCGGAGTTCTCGGCGTGGCTTTGATGGTCGTTCAGAAACAGTTCGGTTTCGGCGGAGAGGCAGCTCATTTCTTCAACCTTGGACAGTCGGTGGTATTCGCAACCGCTTCCGCAATCGGATTCGGTCTTGCAATTACGCTGTTCTCCGGAATTCGTGAGCAACTTGAGTTGAGCGACGTTCCGAAACCTTTCCGCGGGGTTCCGATTGCACTTATTACGGCCGGAATAATGGCCATGGCATTTATGGGCTTCAGCGGAATAGTATAAACGTCCGCTATTTCATAAGAAGGTTCCAAAGCACGATCCCAATGCTTACAGAGACATTGAGAGAGTGCTTTGTTCCGTACTGGGGAATCTCAAGACATATATCGGATTCGTCCACGACTTCCTGTTGAACTCCGTGTACCTCGTTTCCGAATATCAGAGCATATTTTTTCCCCTCCTCGCAACAGAATTGTTCCAGAGAAGTGCTGTTCTCCGCTTGTTCTACGCTGACCAGCACGTACCCCTCTTTTTTCAGGCGTGACACCGCTTCGGAAGTCTCGGTGAAATACTCCCATTCTACGCTGAATTCAGCTCCCAGGGCTGATTTATGTATCTCAGCCGTAGGGGGAACGGCGCAAATGCCGCACAGGAAAATCTTGCCGACGCGAAAGGCATCGCAGGTCCTGAATGCGCTGCCGATATTGTGCTGGCTACGTACGTTGTCGAGAATGACGACCACAGGGGCTTTCTCGCTGTTTTTGAATTCTTCAACCGAGATTCGCCCCAACTCGGCATTATGGAGTTTTCTAAACATTTCCCTATTTTGATAGCACAAAGATAAAAATCTTATTACCTTTGAGTATTAAACTATTTATTTTATGAAACAGGATTTACAAATATTAGATCTTATCCGTAAAGAAAAAGAGCGTCAGGTTGAGGGTATAGAGCTTATTGCCTCAGAAAACTTCGTAAGCGATCAAGTTCTGGAGGCTCTCGGCAGCGTTCTTACAAATAAATATGCAGAAGGATATCCTAATGCCAGATACTACGGCGGTTGCGAAGTCGTGGATCAGGTTGAGCAGCTGGCTATCGACCGTCTCTGCAAATTGTTCGACGCAGAGTTCGCCAACGTACAGCCGCACTCCGGAGCTCAGGCCAATATGGCCGTGATGCTCGCTTGCCTGAAGCCGGGCGACACTTTCATGGGTCTCGACCTGGCACATGGCGGTCACTTGACTCACGGTTCTCCCGTCAATATCTCAGGTATGTTTTTCAATGCTGTAGGTTATCAGCTGAATGAGAAAACTGGTCTGGTAGATTACGATGCAATGGAGGCCAAGGCATTGGAGTGCAAGCCTAAACTGATTATCGGAGGCGCTTCAGCTTATTCCCGCGAGTGGGATTGGGAGAGAATGAGGGCTATTGCCGATAAGGTTGGGGCAATCCTGTGGGTAGATATGGCTCACCCTGCAGGTTTGATTGCCGCAGGTTTGCTCAAGAACCCTGTCAAATATGCTCACATCGTTACTACCACCACTCACAAAACCCTTCGCGGTCCTCGTGGAGGTGCCATTCTGGTAGGCAAAGACTTTGAGAATCCTTGGGGTTACAAGACACCGAAGGGTGTGACCAAGACTGTGGGTCAGGTCATCAATTCTTTTGTATTCCCGGGCGTACAGGGCGGTCCGCTGGAGCACTGCATTGCAGCAAAGGCAGTCTCATTCTACGAGGCCCTTCAGCCTGAGTTCACTGCATATCAGAAACAGGTGAAAGTTAATGCTGCAGTCATGGCTGCAAGCTTCGTTGAGAAAGGGTACAAGGTTGTTTCAGACGGTACTGACAATCACTTGATGTTAATTGATTTGCGTACCAAATATCCGGATCTTACAGGAAAAGTTGCGGAGAAAGCGCTGGTCAGCGCCGCAATTACCGTTAATAAGAATATGGTTCCGTTCGATACCCGTTCACCATTCCAGACTTCCGGTATCCGTGTGGGAACTCCTGCAATTACATCACGCGGTCTTGTTGAGAAGGATATGCCGGGCATCGTCGATCTGATCGACAAAGTGCTTCAGGATCCTGAGAATGAATCAGTGATTGCTGCAGTCAAAGAACAAGCCAACAACAAAATGTTCGGCCTGCCTCTGAATTGCTGGTAATTTCCTGCAGAAAGAGAAAAAAAATGGGATGATTCAACTCATCCCATTTTTTATTTCTTTGCAAGCTTGCTCAGTTTCAAGAACAGGTTGTCAAACCCTTCATACAAGTCTTTGCCAACCGTTTTGTAAAACTGCTTAAGCTCTTTACCTTCCATTTTTACGACCTTCTCAACACCCTTTTCATTAACCACTTTCTTTACAGGGTGATTAACCTTGTTGTAAAGGTCATTTGCATAAATAAGACCTTCCGAAATAAGATCTTTTACTTTGTCATCCTTTTTTCCTTCGTGAAAATCGCTGAAAATCAGGCAGTCTGATACGAAGTCATTCAGGATAAAGTCGATATCTTTCTTGATTACTCTTAGATTCATAGCATTCCGAATTAAGTTGGCGCAAAGATACTAATTTTTTGACATTCCGTCTTGCTTTTTTATTTGCGTTTTTTTTCATACATCG
>JAFSTD010000098.1 GCA_017450655.1 Bacteroidales bacterium
AGAGAATAAATATACCGTTACAATGGAGAATCTGGGTGCGACCGGCGAACCTGTCGTAATCACTCAAAGCGAGTTTATGAGAAGGTACCGTGAAATGGCCGCCGTCAGCGGTGGTATGAACTTCTACGGAGAGATGCCTGATTCTTACAATATTACAGTAAACGCCGAGAATCCCGTCATCGAAAAGATTAAATCTTCGGAGCAGGGATTCAGCGCAGATAATGTTTTGCTAAAGCAAGTTACGGACCTTGCTCTGCTCGCAAACGGTATGCTGAAAGGAAAAGAATTGAACGAATTTATCAAAAGAAGTCAAAATCTTTTATAAATTTGTTCAATTAAAATCCTGAATGCGAAGATTTTTCCTGATCATAACCGCCGTTTTGCTCTCCAATTCCCTCTTGCAGGGACAGGAGAATAAAATAATTTTTATGCCCCACTGGACCCCTCAGGCCCAATTTGCGGGCTATTACGTGGCTCAGGAGAAGGGCTTCTACAAAGAAGCTGGCATTGACGTGGAGATCAGGCACATCGGTCTCAATTCCCGTAAGAATTCTTCGTCATATCTTCGCTCTGGTGAAATCAACATCACTACCCTCCACTTGCTGCAGGCTATGGTCAACAAAGACGGAGGGCTTGACATAGTGAACATTCTGCAGACTTCGCAAAACAGCAGCATTCTCTGCGTAGCCCACACTCCCCTTCCGAGTTTCAAGAGCCTGGAAGGTATGAAAGTGGGGCTCTGGAAGACCGGTTTTACGGAATCTGCCATTATTGCCGCTGACGAAATGGATGTCTCTTACGAGGCCGTACCTTTCCTCAACGGCATTAATTTATTTGTGGCAAAAGCAATCGACGCCACGTTCGTTACTTCATACAACGAATTCAAACACCTGTTTTATTCTGTAGGAAACGTTCCTGCAGAGAATGTGTTGAGATTCTCCGATATAGGCTACAACTACCCGGAGGACGGTCTTTACACTACTTCAGCATATTACAATACTCACAAGGAACAGGTTGACAAGTTCGCGGAGGCTTCAAAACGTGGCTGGGAATACGCTGCAACCCATCCGGATGAGACTCTGAAGATTATCGAGAAGTACACCAGCGAAGCCAACATCGCCACAAACGAGGTTCTGCAGCGGGAGATGCTCGAGGAGGTTCTCAGACTGCAGCTGGACCCTGCCACAGGCAAGCGCACTTTCGCTCCTGTTGACGAGAAGCTCTACAATACTATATTGACCAAGGCTCAGAATGCCGGTCTGGTTATGGGAGATATCAAATATCAAGACTTCATCAAGCAATGAAAAAATCCCGTTCCATTTCAGACCGCATGAGTCTCAGGCTGCTCAGCGCCACAATGCTCCTGTTCTTCGGATGTACTGCTGCGATGGGGTTGATAGCCCGCAACTCAATCCTCAAATCTTCCTACGAGAATACTCAGAATTTGCTGGAAAAGCTTGTTTCCGACATAGAGGGTATCCTTTCCGAGACTGAGACTGCGGCGGAGAACATGGTATGGCTGGCAAAGGAACACACCGACGATCCGGACTATATGTTCCACATTACCAGAGAGTTCATCGATCATAACGAGAATATCATAGGCAGCACCATCGCTTTCGAGCCGAACTACTTTAAGAACAAAGGAGAGTATTACGCTCCATATTCTTACGTGAATTACGATACAGGCGAGATGGATTCTTTCCAGATGGGCAGCAACGACTACGACTACTTCACCATGGAGTGGTATCAGCTTCCTCTTCTTCTGAAGCAGAATATCTGGTGCGAGCCTTACTTTGACGAAGGTGGCGGAAACCAGATGATGACCACCTACTCTATCCCTCTGGAAGATAATTACGGTCACGTATTTGCCGTCCTGACAGCCGATATATCCCTGATGAACCTTACGAGTATCATCGAGAACATCCGCCCTTATCCGGATTCTTACACGGTGCTCATAGGTCGTTCAGGTTCATACATCAGCCATCCTGACCCGAGGCTTGTGCTTAACCAGACAATCTTTACGCACGCTAAGCAGATAGAGAATAATGATCTCTACGCGACTGGATTGAAGATGGTCAATCACGAATCCGGCATCTCAAGGCTCAAAATGGGCAAAAGAGACACATATTTTGCCGTATACGGCGCTTTGACCAACGGATGGTCTGTGGGACTGTTCTGCCCGGATAAAGAGATTCTCGAGGATCTTATGAAGATGTCAAACACGATTACCCTGGTTGCCATCATCGGTATGATCATCCTGTTCCTGATTACCAGAAGAATCATCCGCAGAAACACTCAGCCAATCACAGAGTTTGCATACACCGCCCTCAACATAGCGAAAGGCAATTTCAACGTCGATCTGCCGGAGGTAACCACAAACGACGAAATCAAGCAGCTCCACGATGCTTTGCAGTATATGTTGACCTCTGTCAATTCATACATCCACGAACTCAAGACCACAACTGCATCCAAAGAGAAATACGAAAGCGAGCTATACATCGCCAGCGCTATCCAGAAGCAGATGGTTCCTAACGAGTTCCCTGCAGAGAGTGAATATGATCTGTTCGCTACCCTTCAGCCTGCCAAGGAGGTCGGCGGTGACCTGTACGACTTCTTCCGCAAGGGAGATTACCTCTATTTCGCAATAGGTGACGTATCGGGCAAAAGCGTTCCTGCAGCATTGTATATGGCCATTACAAGAGCCATCTACCGTATCATCTCGAATCTGGGTTATCCTCTGAACGAGACGATGATCAGAATCAACGACTCCATCTCAAGGGGCAATACCTCGAATATGTTCGTGACGATGTTTACCGGCAGAATCAATCTCAAGACTCTGGAGATGACATTCTGCAACGGCGGCCACAACCCTATCGTACTGATTGACCCTGACGGCAAGGCCGAACTTCTTCACGCTAAGCCTAACATCGCGGTCGGCCTGTTCGGTGGATTTGACTACGTCGAAGAGAGTGTGCAGCTCAAGAAAGGCACCCGTCTGCTGGTTTACACCGACGGTGTATCCGAGGCCGAGAATTCAGCCAATGAGCAGTATGGAGAAGAAAGGCTCCTTGCATTCTGCAGCAAAGAGCCTGTCAGTGATACCTCTCAGGTATTTATCGATAATCTGCTTAAAGACGTCAGGAAGTTTACTGCCGACAACGAGCAGAACGACGACATTACCGTCATTTCTGTTCTGTTATAGGCAGCACCATTACGTTTTCGTTGTCCAGCCTTACTTTCAACCAATTCTCTATCCGTTTGATGGTCTCTTCATCAAGAGGGGCATCGTTGTACAATAGAGCTACCACCTGGTCCGATGCGGTACCTGAAGCAGTCTCAATCTGATTGCCTCTCGAGAGAATGATCTTCGTGATTGAAGGATACTGGGCTGTCAATTCCTTTGATATAATGTCCGGAATGGCTTTATTCTCGTATTCATGCAGAGAAGTCCGCAGACTGTCTATGGTGGCATTCAAGGAGTTGATCTGCATGTCAGTGTGCTCGTAGATACCTCTGATCAGCTCGGTTTCGAAAGCAGGCTGACGGCTGGCATTCTCTCTGATGATAATCTGATTCCGCATTATGCCGTGTTTCTCGGCCTGGCTGAACAGTATCTCTTTATCTATGTCGGACAAAATGTCTCCGGCCATGAACATCTCTATCGTGGACGGTTTCGTCTTGTTGTCTATCTTATAGTCATATATGAAACTGCTGCCGATTGTCTTATTCTCCGATATCAGCCTGGTTGCATGCATGTTGAAGTTGTTCTCCTTGATCACCTGTATCGCCGAGATAATGCTCGGGATGATGATTACGATGAGAATGATTGCCACGGTACTGCTCTTCAGGCGTCTCTTGGCGCCTCCGGTATCCGGCACTATCGGGTACTTGAGATATTTGGCAACCAGGAAGGTAGCCAGAGCGATGAAAATGCTGTTGATGGTGAACAGGTACAGCGCTCCGAATATGTAAGTAAGGTTCAGCACGGAAATCCCATAACCCACAGTACACAGAGGAGGCATCAGGGCAGTTGCAATTGCCACACCGGAGAGAACTGTCCCCTTCTCGTTGCGGGATACTTCCAACATACCCGCCGTACCGCCGAACAAGGCTATCAATACGTCATAAATCGTAGGATTTGTCCTGGCAAGTAGTTCCGTAGGGTTTTCCAGTTCAAGCGGGCTGAGGATGAAGAATAAAGCCGAGGCGATGATGCTGATAGCCACCATTACGCCGAAATTCTTCAGAGAATCCTTCAGAAGCTTGTAGTCACGGGTCGCCAGACCGAATCCGAATCCCATATTGGGACCCATCACCGGAGATATGAGCATGGCACCTATTACCACCGGAATGGAGTTGACGTTCAAGCCCAGGGAGGCTATGATAATAGCACATATCAGAATAAAAACAGTCGCACCTCTAAAATAGATGTTTCTCCTGATATTGGCTTCTGCACCTCCCAGGTCAAGGTCATCTGACATATTGACCAGAATTTTAAAGAAACGATTGAATTTGTTCATAGCCTTTATTTATTCATCAAGTTGCCCAGCAGGCTTCTCGTAAGACTCTTTGTAACATTTCTGGTTACGGCAGAGGTTGTGTTCTTGATAGCGCGGTCTGCAATCGTCTTACCGGTCACTTTCTTTCCCGTAACGGCGCGTGAAGCCTCAGTGCCGATAGAACTGCTGACGGCAGTGATGGCTGTTCCCAGAACGGATGCCAACAGCGCCCCGCCTACTCCACTCTTCTTTTTGCTCTCCTTCGACTGTTTTTCAACAGCCTTTGCCTGAGCCTCCTGAACACGTGCCTGCTCTTGCTCGTTCATCTTGATCAGATCTTCAAAAGCGCTCTGGCGATCAACTGTAGTGTCATACTTGCCGTAAACCATTGAAGAACGGATTATCTGTTTTCTCTGATCCGGGGTAACTGCGCCTATCTGGCTCAGAGGAAAGAGAATTCTTGCTCTCTGTACAACGCTCGGAGCACCTTTCTCATCGAGGAATGACACCAGCGCTTCTCCGGTAGCAAGTTCCATAATAGCCTCTTCGGTCTTGAAATTTGGATTGGTCCTGAATGTCTCGGCCGCAGCTCTTACAGCTTTCTGATCCTTAGGGGTATAAGCTCTAAGAGCGTGCTGCACCCTGTTTCCCAACTGTCCAAGAATGCTGTCAGGAATGTCGCTAGGATTCTGTGTTACGAAATAGACTCCGACACCTTTGCTTCGGATCAGACGGACTACCTGCTCTATTTTGTCAACCAGGGCCTTTGGGGTATCGTCGAAGAGAGTGTGCGCCTCGTCGAAGAAGAATACCAGTCTCGGCAACTCCAGGTCGCCTACTTCAGGAAGCCGGCAGTAAATGTCTGAAAGAAGCCACAGCAGAAACGTAGAATAGAGTTTAGGGTTAAGCATCAGCTTGTCAGCTGCAAGTACGCTCAGAACTCCTTTTCCATTCTCTGTCTGGAAGAGGTCGAAAATATCAAAAGAAGGCTCTGCAAAAAACAATTCGGCTCCCTGGCTGTCAAGCTCCAGCAATGCACGCTGAATGGTTCCGATGCTTGTCGGAGTCACGTTTCCGTATGTAGCGGAATATTCTTTGCTGTGATCCGATACATAGGCCAGCATTGCTCTCAGGTCCTTCATATCTATCAGCAGAAGCCCTTTGTCATCCGCAACCTTGAAGACGATGTTCAGAACACCTGTTTGGACGTCGTTCAGTCCCATCAATCTTGCCAAAAGCTGAGGTCCCATGTTAGAGATGGTAGTCCTCATCGGATGCCCCTGCTCTCCGAAGACATCGTAGAACCTTACGGGCGATCCGTGGAAGTCAGGATTCTCTATTCCGAATTCAGCGCATCGCTTTTCAATAAAACCGCTCATCGCTCCAGCCTGACTGACTCCAGAGAGGTCTCCTTTCATGTCCGCCATAAAGCAAGGAACGCCTGCTTGAGAGAATGTTTCCGCCAAAACTTGCAGAGTCACGGTTTTTCC
>JAFSTD010000099.1 GCA_017450655.1 Bacteroidales bacterium
CAATCTTCGAAGGGGTATCGCTTACCGTCAGAGAGGTGAGGTCTATCATTCCCAGGACTGCCTTGTAAACTTCCTTATTCTCCCAGTGCGCCCTTTTTGTCTTTACGCTTTCGACCTTGTTACCGATGTCAACAGGTTTGTAAGAATACTTGTCAGATAGATTCATCGTTACACTAATCTTTTTGAGGTTGTGAGATTCGTTATGCGGTTATTGTCGGAATCGACGTTTTCCAGAAGGACGATTCCCGGTTTTTTCCCAATCTCCAGAGATCCGTATACATTCTCTTTGCCAAGAGCCTCGGCACCGTTCAGAGTAGCCCATCTGAGGAGCTCTTCGAAGGTCACTTCCTCCCGGAAATGATTCTGGAGACACTTGATCTCTTCAATCATTGAGAGAATGTGGTTGCTTGAGAGACTGTCGGTCCCTATACAGAGCTTGAGATTATGTTTTTTCAACAGGACTATGTCGGGTAATTTCCTGTGAATGAAAATGTTGGACAACGGACAGAGAACCCAGTAGGCATTCTTGAAAGCCCTCAGAGCCTCTTCTATGCTCTCATCGTCGGTATCTACGTTGTGTACCAGAAGAACGTGGCCGTCTACCGGGAGAGAACACTCTTTTGCAAGATTCCTGACGAAGTATTGCAGTGAAGAGATTCCCATCACGGGAAGGGTAGTCGTTCCGCGGCTGTTATAATCATCGGCAAGGGCTCCTGTACCGTATTTTATCATATCGTTCTCTTCGCGGCTCTCCTGGTTATGGTAGGATATAAAACCGCTTTTAAGGCCTTCAGCAGCTGAAAGACGGTTGAGCTTCATGCTCATTGTATAGCAGGAATGGGGAGTGGGGGCGGCATCCAGTCCGAGAGCTGACGCTTCGCAGGCAAGCTTGCGTGCCCCTTCCAGAATGGCTTCCGTATCTTCAGGCTCAGTGCCGAAAAGCTCTATGAACGTTCTGGTGTAAACTTTTGATTCAGCTTTAACGGGAAACGTTTCATCGCAGTTGCTGATATCGCCCATTGCAGAGACTCCCTCCCGGTATAAATTCTCCATCTCCCTCTTTATTGAGGCGATACGCTCGCTGTATTCTACGCCGGTCCTCTTCTCATTGATCTGTTGAATGAAACCGTCCATTCCTGTGGCTTCTTCGAACTTTCCTTTCAAATAAGAGAGCTCCAGGTGGCAGTGGCAGTTGACAAATCCGGGAATGAGGAATCCGTTGTATTGAGGGGTGGCGCCGGCGGGCAATTGCCCTATATTCACTATAGCGCCTTCGTCATCCACCTCTACGAACCCGTTCACGACAGGGTCGCCGTTCAGTGTGAAAACCTTAGTTGCTGATAGATTTCTCATATTTATACTCCAGTTCCTGCTCTTTGTCAAAGAGTCTTTTGCGAACCTTCTTCAGAATCTTTCTGAACTGATCCGGCTTTTTCAAATAATAGTCGACGGATGAAGTGAAATCTTCAACAGTATATCCGTAATGCTCGAAAATTGATTTGTAAATAGCCGTGCTGTCGGCCATAGAATCAAATGGGGGCTCAAACAGAACCATCTCGTCAATTCGATAAATGTCGTAGAAAATCTTCTCCATATTTCTGGGAGAAATTCTCTTGTGCTGAGCGCATCCTGAAAGAATTAAAAGGAGCGAGACAAAAACCGGATATAATATTCTTTTCATATCACAAATGTAGCAAAAAATAATGCTACAATTCGTACATTTGTAAAAACAAAACAATCTCGTTATGGCTATCAACGCATTGGTAATCGGTTCAGGCGGAAGAGAACACGCTCTTGCATGGAAAATATCCCAAAGTCAGCTGCTTGGCACGCTATACTGTCTCCCGGGCAACCCCGGTACGGCGGAAATCGCCACAAACCTCCCGGGATCTGCAGATGATTTCGAGGTGGTGGCAAGCGCAGTCTCTCAAAACGGCATTGACCTGGTCGTAGTCGGCCCCGAAAAACCTCTCGTGGACGGCCTCAGAGATTTCCTTGAGAAGAGATTCCCTTCGCTGATGATTGTGGGCCCGAATGCATCCGGCGCCCGTTTGGAAGGAAGCAAGGACTTTGCAAAGAGATTTATGTCCAAATACTCCATTCCTACCGCTGAATTCAAGACTTTTGACGCATCTTCAGTTAAGGAATCCCATTCATTTCTCGAAACGCTGAAGCCTCCTTACGTGCTGAAAGCCGACGGCCTGGCAGGTGGAAAGGGGGTGATAATCGAGAATGATCTTCAGACGGCGAAGGACTGCATTACCGAGATGTTTTCTGGCAAATTCGGGAAAGCAAGCGAGAAAGTTGTAATAGAGCAGTTTCTGTCTGGAATAGAGGTGTCCGTCTTCGTTCTTACCGACGGAGAAAGCTATGTCATTCTTCCTGAGGCAAAGGACTATAAGAGAATAGGTGTGGGAGATACCGGACTCAATACGGGCGGTATGGGAGCCGTTTCTCCGGTTCCTTTCGCAGATGAACTTTTTATGAACAGAGTCGAGGAGAGAATAGTAAAGCCTACCATAGCCGGACTGAAAGCAGAGGGGATTGATTACAAAGGATTCATATTCCTGGGCTTGATGAACTGTGCCGGAGATCCGTATGTAATAGAATACAACGTCCGGATGGGAGACCCCGAGACTGAGGCCGTCATGACTCGCATAGACAGCGATTTCCTCTCTCATCTCCGTGCTGCCGCCACCGGCACCCTTGCCGATGAGAAGGTGGCCTTTTCTCCTCTCTCAGCCGTTACAGTCGTAATTACTTCAGGAGGCTATCCTGAGAAATACAAATCGTTCTATCCGATTTACGGTCTGGATTCTGTAAAGAATGTGACAGTCTTCCACTCCGGCACCAAGAACAGCGCGGAGGGTGTGGTCACTTCCGGAGGTCGCGTGCTTGCCGTGACAGCAAACGCCCCTACGGTTGTCAAGGCTAAAGAATTGGCATTCAATGCAGTAAAAGAGATTGATTTCAAAGATTGCTATTACAGAAGCGATATTGCCGACGACATTGTCAATTATCAGAAATGACCAGAATCTTTGACATAAGAAAATATGGGTTTCTAATAATCCTCTCGCTGGTTCTTTTCTACGTGAGTTCTTTCTTCGTTCCCGAGACGTCGTCCGGGGGCGGAAACAGTTTCTTTCTGTTGAAGGATTTCTTCACGATTGAAATACATCACGGCTTCCTTACGTATTTTCTGGGGTTTGTCTGCCTTGCAGTCATTTCTCTGTTGGTTTTCCTGTACTACAGATTCTATACTACCTCAGAGACATTCTATGTGGCGACAGTATATGCGTTGCTGGCATGTACGCTGCCGGTCAAGTTCTCTTTTGATCCGATTCTCATCTCGGTGCCGCTGTTCGTTATGGTGATGATCTTGCAAAGTACTCTGCAACTAAAAGACAAGAATGAAGACTCTGCGTTCTTGCTGATGTTTCTGCTGGCATTGTCTTCTTTTTTCTTCACCCCGATAGCCTGGACCTTCGTATTGCTTTTTCCTCTGACCGTTTCCAGGTTTGACTCCAAGTGGAAGGCTATGGTCAATGCCCTGTTGGGCTTTCTCTTCCCTTTCGTCCTGCTTTTCGGAGGAATTGCAATCTTCGCAGGTCATGAGAAGATTCCGGTTACGATCCAGAGTCTGTGGGCCGAACTGACAGCCATAGATCCGAAATATCTTCCCGCACGGACGGCTTCTCTAGTTAAGAATCTCCTGTTTGTGATACTCGCGCTCACTACAATCATCAGGATTCTCCCGTCAATGCGTGTAATTAACGTCGTCAAAGCGGCTTTCCAGACCGACCTGATGCTTTATCTCGGATCACTTACCATTCTGGCAATCCTGTTCTGCGGAAACCTCCCTCTGGTATGGTTGTTTCCTCTGATTCCTTTCTCTGCTCTGCTGTTCATCTTTTTTACAGAGAAGGCGGAGAGCAGAAGCGGCGGCTATGCATGTCTCTTCCTGTTCCTGATCCTGATAG
>JAFSTD010000100.1 GCA_017450655.1 Bacteroidales bacterium
AGGGAATCGAAGAGAACACAATCATAATCGACTCGGTATCCAAGAGATATTCAGAGTGCGGCATCAGAATCGGAGCCCTCATCACCCGCAACGAGCAGATCCGCAGTTCAGGGTTGAAGTTCTGTCAGGCCCGACTGAGCCCGCCGCTTCTCGGACAAATCGTGGCTGAAGCCTCAGTGGACGTACCTCAGTCTTATCTGGACGAGGTATATCACGAGTACATCGGCCGTCGTGACTTCCTGGTAAGCGAGCTGAACAAGATACCCGGGGTTTATTCTCCGACACCTCAGGGAGCATTCTACACGATGGCGAAACTTCCTGTGGACGATGCCGAGAAATTCTGCAAATGGTGCCTTACCGACTTCTCTTACGAAGGGCAGACGGTGATGATGGCTCCGGGAGCGGGATTCTACACACGTCCGGGCGACGGCAAGAACGAAGTCCGCATGGCGTACGTCCTGAAAAAAGACGACCTCGCCAAAGCGATGGTGGTGCTGAGAAAGGCGCTGGAAGAGTATAATAAAAAATAACAGATATGTTTTCCCTGATAGATCTTCCGTATGCTACGGATGCGTTGGCGCCGGTAATCAGCGCCAAGACGCTGGAATTTCATCACGGCAAACACCTCAAAGGGTACGTGGACAATCTGAACAAGTTTGTCCCGGGGACCGAGTTCGAGGGAATGCCGCTTGAAGAGATAGTATGTCGCGCCAAAGGCGCAATCTTCAACAACGCCGGACAGGTGCTGAATCATAACTTGTACTTCACGCAGTTCTGCCCTCCGGCAGCATCGTCCAAAGGACCAAGCGGCCCACTCGCCGATGCAATCATAGCCCAATGGGGAAGCGTGGAAGCATTCAAGTCCGAGTTTGAAGCAAAGGGGGCGTCCCTCTTCGGAAGCGGCTGGGTATGGCTGTCGGTGGCTGCAGACGGCACGTTGCTGATAACTCAGGAGGCCGGCGCCTCAAATCCCGTGCTCCACGGCCTGAAACCGCTCCTGACATTTGATGTCTGGGAGCACGCCTACTACCTCGACTACCAGAACCGCAGAGCAGACCAACTGAAAGAACTGTGGAACGTGGTGAACTGGAAAGTGGTGGGGGAAAGGTATGAGAAATAAGAAATTGAGAAACAAGAACTAAATATGTCAGTATTCAAAAACAAGACACTGCTGATTACCGGAGGAACGGGTTCTTTCGGTAATGCTGTTTTAAAGAGATTTATATCTACCGATATAGGAGAAATCCGCATATTCTCACGTGATGAGAAAAAACAGGATGATATGCGGCATGAGTATCAGTCTAAGTATCCTGCATTTGCAAGTAAGATAAAATTCTACATAGGCGATGTGAGAAACAAGTCTACGTTGAAATATGCAATGAAGGACGTTGATTACGTATTCCACGCTGCTGCCCTAAAGCAGGTGCCTAGTTGCGAATTCTTCCCTCTGGAGGCTGTGAAAACCAATGTGATAGGTACTGATAACACCCTGGATGCTGCTATTGATGCCGGCGTCAAGTGTGTCATCTGCCTCTCCACCGACAAGGCCGCTTACCCCATCAACGCCATGGGAATCACCAAAGCCATTGAAGAGAAGATAGCAGTGGCCAAGAGCCGTATGTCCGGCAATACCAAAATCTGCTGCACCCGTTACGGCAACGTCATGTGCTCAAGAGGTTCCGTCATCCCCCTCTGGATCGATCAGATCCGCAAGGGCAACCCAATCACGCTCACCGAGCCCAAGATGACCCGATTCATCATGAGCCTGGAAGAAGCAGTGGACCTTGTCCTCTTTGCCTTCGAGAACGGCAAGAACGGCGACATCCTTGTCCAGAAAGCCCCCGCCTGTACCATCCAGACCCAGGCCGAAGCCGTCTGCGAGCTCTTTG
>JAFSTD010000101.1 GCA_017450655.1 Bacteroidales bacterium
CCTTGGAGCTGTATTCGAAGACTCCAAGTACTATCCCGAGAGAAATGACGAGACCGATTTCTATGAAGAAGAGTCTCTTGTTCTCCAGGCTTGCCTTCTCTGATTTTTTGATTTCCATAAATGGTATTTCGTTTTGTTTACAATTCTATACTGGTTATCAAAGGTATTAATTTTTCTTTTGAAATCCAATTTTTTCGAGAATAGAGTTAACTTTGCGCCATGATTAAGTATTTCTCAGAGGGTATTGATTTCGATCTGAAGGGCAAACTTGCCAACAACCGCTGGCTTCGTTTTGTGGCAGAGGCAGAAACGAAAAGGATAGGCGATGTTAACATAATTTTTTGCTCTGACCCTTACATCCTGGATGTGAACATCAAGTATTTGGGACATGATTATTTTACCGACATTATCACTTTTGACTATGTCGAAGGAAATGTCCTCTCGGGAGATCTTTTCATCAGTGTGGACTCGGTACGCGACAATGCCGCCTTCTATGGAGTTGAGTTCCCCGTGGAACTTCGACGGGTCATGGTTCATGGTCTTCTTCATCTGATCGGATATGACGACCATACTTCGGAAGATCAGAAAACGATGAGAAGTAAAGAAGATTACTACCTTTCCCTCAGGGAATCGGTTACCGGAGAGAAGTAGATGTTCCCCTTATACGACATAATCGTTGTCGGTGGCGGCCACGCGGGTTGCGAGGCAGCAGCAGCAGCAGCGAATATGGGTTCGAAGGTTCTGATCGTTTCCATGAATCTTCAGGGATTTGCTCAGATGAGCTGTAATCCCGCGATAGGAGGAATAGCTAAAGGTCAGATAGTCAGGGAAATAGATGCGCTTGGCGGTCAGATGGGACTGGTTACCGATGCTGCGACCCTGCAGTTCCGTATGCTTAACAGGTCCAAGGGACCGGCTATGTGGAGCCCCCGCGCACAGTGCGACAAAATACAGTATTCGCAGATATGGCGCCGGATTCTCGAAACTCATTGTAACATAGATATTTACGCGGATATTGTTACGGGATTCCTCTTTGAGAATTCAAAAATTATGGGAATCCGTACGAATACCGGGGCAATTTTTAAGTCTCGGGCAGTTATTCTCACTGCCGGAACCTTCCTGGGAGGCTCTCTTTTTATTGGCCGGCATTCTTTCCCTGGAGGACGAATCGGCGAAGCTCCCTCGCTCGGTCTCACGAAACAGCTCGTTGAGCATGGGCTTTCAACTGGCAGAATGAAAACCGGAACTCCTCCAAGGATTGATATAAATTCGGTCGATGTTCAGAGACTCACGGCCCAGCCAGGAGACAGTGACCCCTCGCGTTTCTCTTTCCTTCCTGTTCTTTCCCAGGTTCAGGGAGGCGAGCAACAAATGAACTGCTTTATTCTTCATACGAACGAAAGAGTTCATGAGGTTCTCAGGAGGGGTTTCGAAGATTCTCCTCTCTTTACTGGCATGATCCAGGGAGTTGGACCAAGGTATTGTCCGAGCATCGAGGATAAGTTGAGGGTTTTTCCCGACAATCCGGCACATCAGCTTTTCCTGGAGCCCGAGGGTCGTGGAACAAGCGAGTATTATCTTCAGGGTTTCTCATCTTCTCTTCCCCTCGAGATTCAACTTGAAGCTCTCCATGCGATTGAAGGTCTCGAGCAGGCTAAGATTTTCAAGCCGGCGTATGCTGTTGAATATGATTATTTTGACCCTACCGGTCTTCGTCCCACGCTTGAGAGTAAGTTCGTAGAAAACCTTTATCTGGCCGGCCAGGTAAACGGAACTACCGGCTACGAGGAGGCTGCGGCTCAGGGTCTGATAGCCGGCATTAACGCTCACTTGAAACTCTCTGAAAAAGAGCCGTTTATCCTGGGGCGCGAAGAGTCTTACATAGGTGTTTTGATAGATGATCTTCTCTCCAAAGGAGTTGATGAACCCTACCGCATGTTTACTTCAAGAGCCGAGTATCGAATCCTTCTCCGTCAGGATAATGCGGACGAACGCCTTACTGGTAAGGGATATGAAATCGGTTTGGCAACAAGACAGAGGATGGATATATGCGAGGCCAAATTCAAAGCCATAGGCGACTTGGCCTCCTACTGTAAATCAAACAATTACACTCCTGAAGAAATCAATGCGTTCCTTTCTTCTGTTGGCTCAGCCGTGATTTCGGAAAGCAAAAGAATAGCGGATATCGCTCTTCGTCCGGAGGTGAAGTTGAGTGAAATGTTGAAAAAAGTTCCACGTGGAACGTTTGAAAATCTTCCGGAAGAGATTGTCAACTCGGTAGAAATCTCACTCAAGTATAGCGGTTATATTGAGAAAGAAAGACTACAGGCAGAGAAGATCAGACGCCTGGAAAACCTGGCGATCCCGGAAGGTTTCGACTACTCAAAACTCAATGGGCTGACAATCGAGGCAAGACAAAAACTGGCTCGATATCAGCCTGTTACGCTTGCTCAGGCAGCGAGAATATCAGGGGTTTCTCCTGCCGATATCTCTGTGCTCCTGGTGTATTTTGGGAGGTAGTTTTTACAGCATCTGTAATGCTGCCTTGATGATTTCTTCGACCTTCGAGTCGGGTTTTTTCTCCAGAATTTTCTGAATGGCTTTTGCGACCGCCGGCTTATTGAAGCCAAGCATGACCAGAGCCTGCGTTGCTTCTTCCACGGCCTGGTTGTCCACTGCGCGGAAAAGTTCGGTGGGCGCCGAGTAAGCGTCGCCCTTGGTAATCTTATCCTTCAGCTCGAGGATTAAACGCTGTGCGGTCTTGAGACCTATGCCCTTGACCGACTTGATACGGTTGATGTCCTCCGCCAGGATTGCTTTCTGGAACTCCTCCGAGCTCATGGAGCTGAGAACCATTCGAGCAGATGCTGCACCCATTCCAGAAACACCTGTAATTAATTGAAACAGAGAGCGTTCGTCTTGCGTAGCAAAGCCATAGTCCACGTCGCTTCCGTC
>JAFSTD010000102.1 GCA_017450655.1 Bacteroidales bacterium
CGATAGTCTTGGTTATTTGATAGCGCTGCATATTGGTGGCGAGACGGCATCTTTCATTTCCGTTCTCCGCTCCCTCAACAACGATACGGCTGTCGTTTGACACGCCGGAAACACCGAGCAGTCCCGATTTTTTATTGCACAGAGTGTCAAGATCTTCGGGCGACATGTTTTCGAGTCTGCCGATATATGTCAGAACCGACGGATCCATCGAGCCGGTACGGGTACCCATCATAATTCCGTCTACGGGGGTAAGTCCCATGGATGTGTCGACGCATTTGCCTCCGTTTACTGCTGTGATGGATGCGCCGTTGCCGAGATGGCAGGTGATTATCTTGAGATCTTTTATATCCTTACCCATTATACGGGCGCACTCCGCGCTGACGTAGCGGTGTGAGGTACCGTGTGCTCCGTAGCGGCGGATAGCGTATTTTTCGTAGTACTCATAAGGAATGGGGAAAATATACGCCTCGGGCGGCATTGTCTGGTGGAAAGAGGTATCGAACACAGCCACCTGAGGCATGTCAGGAAGGACTGCCTGAACGGCTCTGATTCCCAACAGGTTTGCAGGATTGTGGAGAGGCGCAAGCTCGCAGCATTTCTCGATCTTTTCGATCACGTCGTCGTTGACGGCACAACTCTCGAAGAAAAATTCTCCGCCGTGAGCTACCCTATGCCCCACAGCATCAATGTCTTTGAGTGATGAGAGGACTCCCTGTTCCTTGTCGGTGAGGAGCGCAAGCACGCTTTTGATACCCTCAGTGTGATCGGGAATGGGCTTTTCCACTATAAATCTGTCGCAACCGGTTTTTTTGTGTGAGATGTTTGCGCTTTCGCCACCTATTCTCTCTACCAGGCCTTTAGCCAAAAGAGAATAATCGTCGGCACTTTTCATATCCAGAACTTGATATTTCAAAGAAGAACTGCCGCAATTGAGCACTAATATTATCATATTTTTTTCTGACTTAAAGTTTTGTTATTTAAACCGCAAATTTACTAATAATATCTCTATTTTTAGTGAAATTATCGGGAGATATGCAGGGGAGAATCGTGGTTTATTTTTCGTTGGGGTTCGTGTTGGGCGCCGTGTTCTGCGGCACGATACTGTTTCTGCGTCAGAGTGCATTTGAAGCCACATTTTTGATGGTTGCGGCTCCGGTCGGAGCCATTGTTTCGACATTCTTTATCCCCATAAAAAGGAGCTCGACCTCGGTGGTTGTGGCGGCCTTTTTCTGCGGGTGTCTCGCCTACCTTTCGGGAGGGCTCGAAAGAGGGGATTTTTCATTCTTCTCAAAGGCTGAAAAACTGAAAGAGAATTTCTCAGAATATCTGGACGGATTCTTCGGAGAGGATGCCGCGGAGAATTCTGACGAGACCGCTGTCCTGAAGGCTCTCGCCATCGGAGACAAGGAGGGTCTCGACAGCGGATTGAAACGCGAATACAAGACAAGCGGGGCTATGCACCTTCTGGCACTCTCGGGGCTCCACATCGGCATTATCTATGCATTTCTGTCATTCTCGCTGACATTTCTCGGTAAAGGACGCTATACCCGGCACCTGAAGAGAATCATCATTCTGAGCCTGCTGTGGGGATATGCCGTCGTTACGGGGCTTGGCAACTCCATATCAAGGGCGGTGACGATGATCACGGTATATGAGCTGACGGGGGTGATGCAGTCCAAGAAGGATCTTCTGAGGGCGCTGGCTGTCAGCGCATTCATTACCACGCTGCTGAATCCTTCAGCCCCTTTCCAGATAGGTTTCCAACTCTCCTATTCTTCGGTTTTAGCCACCCGGTTTCTCTTTCCGCGAATGAAGAATCTGATGCAGACCAGAAGCGGTCTGCTCGAAGCGATATGGAATACGCTGGCGATGTCTGTCTGCTGTCAGGCTGCAACGGCTCCCCTCTCCCTGCTCTATTTCGGCACGCTTCCGAGATACTTTATGATTACCAACCTGCTGGCGATACCAATAACGGGGATCGTGATGTACACAATCCCCGTAGCTCTTTGCCTTAAGTCTCTAAGGCCCATTCTGTTCTGGTGTCTTTCCCTGCTCAACCGGATTATTCACATTGTTGCGGGAATAGAGTAATGACACCTAAAAATCCATTCTGTATGCCCTTCTGCGCTTGTGATTCTCGTGCTCAAAAGATTTCCAAAGACTTAAAACCTTGTGGTTGTCTTCAAGATTGCAATTCGTCTCACAATACTTGAAGCCTTTCTTCTTGAAAATCGGGAACAGGTCTGCTATCATCAGAACGTTCAGGCCTTTGTTCTGCCATTCAGGCTTAACGGCAACAAGCAAAAATTCTACAACCTCGTCTTGCTTCAGATAAAGTCGCTTGATGAGATGCCACCAGCCGAACGGGAACAGTCTTCCGCCCGACTTCTTGATTGCTTCAGCAAGTGACGGAATCATCAGCGCCGTACCTATCAGGTTATCGTCCTTGTCATAAACCATAGGAAGGATATCGAGGTCGACGAATGGAATATATGCGTCTATGTATTGTTGTTTCTGTTTTTCATTCAGTTGAGAGAAACCGTGAAGATCCTGGTAGCATTCATTCAAAAGGTTGAAGATAGCGGGAGCCACGTTCTTCTTGAAATAAGGAATGTTGTGATACTTGACAACTCTCAGGTCATATCTGTTCTTGACGATGTCAATCGTTTTGGCCACTCTGTCAGGCAGTTCTTGAGGGACAGTGATTCTGAATTCCAGCCAATCCACGCTCTTCACCAAACCGTATCTATCGTAGTATTCTACGTAATACGGATAGTTGTATATGGTCGCCATCGTGGCGAATTTGTCAAATCCCTCTACAAGAGCTCCTTCCCTGTCGAAATCGGTAAACCCCAGAGGGCCTTCCATACAGTTCATTCCCCTCTCCTGTCCCCACGCTTTCACCGCATCCAGCAAGGCTTTGCAAACCTCGTAATCCTCAATGAAATCTATCCAGCCGAAACGGACCTCCTTGTGCTGCCACTTTTCATTGGCCACAGGATTGATGAGAGCTACGACACGCCCCACGACCTTACCGTCACGGACAGCCAAAAACGGCTGATAATCACAGAATTCTAACGCCGGATTTGTCTTTTTGCTGAGAGTCGATTTGGTGTCCATCGCCAACTCGGGGACATAGTTCGGCTCATTCTTATACAGCTTGAGGGTGAAGTTTATGAACTGCCTCATCTGCTTGCCCGTAGTAACGGGGACGATAGAAATAGAACTCATTGGTTTAGGTTGTTAATTAAGCAAAGTTAGACTTTTTTAAAAAATCTTCAAAGAAGTTTTCATATATTTGGAATGGTAAAGAGAATATTAATCTATACAAAAATATCCTATGAAAAAATTACTAACCGCTTTCGTATGTCTCACTCTGAGCTTCGCTTCTTTCGCCGACGAAGGAATGTGGCTTCCGAGTATGATCAAGTCAGTTATCGGAGATATGCAGGCTAAAGGCTTTCATTTGAATGCAGAGGATGTTTACAGCGTAAACCACGCCTCTCTCAAAGATGCTGTCGTACTGTTCGGCGGCGGATGTACTGCCGAGATGATTTCCGGCAAAGGTCTGCTTATAACCAACCACCACTGTGGATACAGCTATATCCAGCGCCACAGTTCAGTAGAACACGATTATCTGAAAGACGGCTTCTGGGCTATGAATATGAGCCAGGAGATCCCTTGCCCCGGATTGTCGGTAAGTTTCCTTCAGTATATGGAGGACGTTACCTCAGCAGTTCTGAAAGGATATAAAGAAGGTATGACCGAAGCCGAGCGCGAGAAGATCGTGAACGACAACTCAAGAGTCATCATAGAGAATGCTACCAAAGGTGGCGTAGGTCTCAGGGCTCAGGTATCCGCTCTGTTCTACGGCAACCAATACTTCCTGTACGTATTCCAGACTTACAGAGACGTCCGTTTCGTAGCCGCTCCGCCAAGCTCCATCGGTAAGTTCGGCGGCGACACCGACAACTGGATGTGGCCTCGTCACACCGGCGACTTCTCAATGTTCAGAGTATATGCCGACAAGAACAATCAGCCGGCTGACTACTCACCTGACAACGTACCTTACGCACCTAAGAAATTTTTCGAAATCTCTACTGCAGGTGTTAAGGAAGGCGATTTCACTTTCGTTTACGGATGCCCGGGCAGTACCAGAGAATACATTACGGCAGAGCCTGTACGCTTCACTGCAAACGTATCCAACCCTACCAAGATCGGTCTTAGGACTCTCCGTCTCGACACCATGAAAGAGTTCATGAACAAGGACCAGGCAGTGCGTATCCAATACTCAAGCAAGGCTGCCAACGTTTCCAACGCATGGAAGAAATGGCAGGGAGAGGCAAAGGGTATCATCAAGATGAAAACCGTAGAGAATAAGAAAGAATACGAAGCACGATTCAAACAATGGGCAAAAGGCACTGAATACGAGGGACTTATCGAGCAGCTCGATTCTCTGCAGCTTATTCTCAACGACTATACTTACGCAAGTGAGAATTACACCGAGGCTATCGCAGCCATCGAGTGGCCTGCTTATGCGAGAAGAGAGCGTAAAGACAGCGCTTCATTCTATAAGGATTATTATCAGCCAATCGACGAACAGGTATTCGACAAGCTCGTCACTGCTTACGGCAAGAACGTTCCGAAAGAGTTCAGGGCACCATACTACGACCAGAAGATGGCTCAGTACGGCAGCGTAGAGGCTTGGCGCAAAGCTGTCTTCGCTTCTGAAGCGGAAGCTAAGGAGTTCGGCGACGCATTCTACAACTACAACAGGGACAACGTTACCCCTGTAACTTCAAGCATCAGCAGACAAATCAGCATCCTGATGCGCAAATACATGAAGGGACAGATGGAGTTCGAGCCTAACAAGAACTTCTATCCTGACGCAAACATGACCCTCAGAATAGCTTACGGAAAGGTTGCAGGATATAAACCTGCTGATGCCGTCTACTACAATCCAGTTTCTACCCTCGACGGCGTAATCGAGAAAGACAATCCTGAGATTTTCGACTACGACATACCTCAGAAACTCCGTGAGATTTACGCTGCGAAGGATTACGGCAGATGGGAGCAGAACGGCACCGTGCCGGTATGTTTCCTCGCTACCAACCACACATCTGGAGGTAACTCCGGAAGTCCGGTCATCAATGCCGACGGCCGTCTGATCGGTATCAACTTCGACAGAGTTTGGGAAGGTACCATGAGTGACGTCGTATTCGACCCGGAAATCTGCCGCAACATCTCCATCGACATCCG
>JAFSTD010000103.1 GCA_017450655.1 Bacteroidales bacterium
AAAGAGTCCTTCGCTTCCGATGCAGTCAGAAACATCAGCATTCTCACTCTGGACGAGAACGCTTACAAAATCATAGGATACGGCAGTCAGCGCCTACGCAACTTCGAGACAATCGAAGCCGAAGATTACCAGAACGTACGGATGCACTTCTCTACCGGCTATTACGTGAACTACGACGAGCCTGACGTAAAGACCTTCGTATTCCAGTTCAGGGCGCTGTATGGCGCAGAGCCTAACACCTACGCTTTCTTAGGTCACGACGTAGCATCCTACTTCCTGGAATCCCTCAACAGCTACGGCAGAAACTTCATCTACTACCTTGAGGGACACCCGAGCAAAATGATGCAGTCCAACCTGCAGCTTCACAGAAAAGAAAATGGCGGCCTCATGAATGAAGCCACCATCAATATCGTCTATCAACCCGATTACAGAATCGAGGTTCAATAACTCTTATTTCACCATTTTGGCAGGATCGAGGGCACCTGATTCGATGTCCTTGTAGTACTTGACTGTACCCACCTTCAGCTCAACGGTTGCAGCGTCATCGCAGACGATGATTCCGTGTTGGTGAAGCTGGAGAATGGAAACGGTCCACATATGGTTGATTGAACCCTCTACGGCGTGATACAAAGCGCGGGCTTTGTTGTGACCGTTAGCGAGAATCAACACCTCTTTGGCATCCATGATAGTACCCACACCCACTGTCAAAGCGCTCTTAGGAACCTTGTTGATGTCCTGATCGAAGAAACGTGAGTTGGCGATAATGGTGTCGGTAGTCAGGTATTTAACTCTGGTTCTTGAAGTCAGAGATGAACCCGGCTCATTGAAAGCGATGTGGCCGTCAGGACCGATACCGCCCATAAACAAGTCAATTCCACCGTAAGAAGTGATCTTGTCCTCATATCTTTGGCATTCTGCAGCCAGATCCTCAGCGTTGCCATTGAGAATGTTCACGTTCTCTTTCTTGATGTCAACGTGAGAGAAGAAGTTGTTCCACATAAAAGTATGGTAACTCTCAGGGTGATCTTCAGGGATTCCGATGTACTCGTCCATATTGAACGTAACTACATTGGCGAAGGACACTTTACCGGTCTGATAGTAACGTATCAGCTCTTTGTAAGTTCCGATTGGGGTTGAACCTGTAGGAAGTCCCAGCACGAAAGGCTTCTCCGGAGTCGGCTTGAAGTCGTTTATCTTCTTTACGATGTAAGCAGCAGCCCACTGCGACATTTTTCCGTAAGATTCTTCAATTATTAACCTCATTACTCTAAATTTTATATTATTACTATTTACTGTTATTTCAATAAAACTCTGGCGTTCGCGATGGCTTCGCCGGTCAACTCAGAACCGCTCAGCATCCTCGCAATCTCCCTTACTCTCTCCTCTCCCTCTATCTTCTTGATGTGTGTGGTAGCTCCTTCAGCGCTGACCTCCTTGTAAACCAGGAAGTGGGCAAGTCCTTTGCTGGCTACCTGTGGCAGGTGGGTGATTGCAAACACCTGCATGTATTCTCCCATCCCCACGATGGTCTGACCCATCTTGTCAGCCACGCTTCCGGAAACTCCCGTGTCAATCTCGTCAAAGATCATTGTCGGCATAGCAGCGTATCTTGCCATCAGGGCCTTGATACAAAGCATTATGCGTGACATTTCACCGCCTGAAGCACACTTGGACAGCTCCTTTATAGATGCCTGCCCGTTGGCTGAGAACATGAATTTGACAGAATCTTTGCCAAAACGTCCCCTCTCTGCAAGCGGTTCCATTTCGACCGCAAAGATAGCAAAAGGAATCTCCAAATTCCTAATAGATTCTTGAAGAAAAGCAGAAAGTTTTGGACAATTTTCACTTCTTCTCTTGCTGAGCTCCCCGGCAAGTCTTTCGCACTCGGCGTCCAAAGCCTGACAACGCCCTGCCAGTTCGGCCCTTTCATTCTGCATATCCAGAGAATTCCCAAGCTGTGCGGCCAGAGAATCTCGAAGTGCAATCAATTCTGTATCAGTAGTTTTGCCGTGCTTGCGCAGCAAGTCGTAGATAAGTGCAAGCTTGGCGTCCACCTCATCGAGCCTCTCCTTCGAGACGTTCACCCGTTCGGCTCTCTGCTCCAGCTCGCTCTCGATATCCCGTATCTCGATTCTGCAGTTCTCAAGACGCTCGCTGAGAGAAGAGACCTCCTCCACGAAAGGAGCCACCTTTGAGACTGCCTGCTCCGCCTCTTTCAACTGTGTAGAGAATGAGAACACGTCATTCTCCAGAGCGTTTGCTGCGGCAGCCAGATTCAGCTTGATGTCTTCTGCATTGGCAAGCTGCTTCTGCTCATTCTCCAGACTCTCCAGATCTCCCTCAGAGAGATTGGCGGCCTTGAGCTGACTGTACTGAAACTCTATGTAATCTCTGTTTTTCTCCTGCTCGGCGATTGCCGCATCAAGCTCCGCAAGTGCGTTTACGGTCTTCCTGTACTCATTGTACACGGAAGAATACTGCCCGAGAAGCGGGCCGTTTTCGGAGAAATAATCCAGAACCGACAGCTGGAATTTGTCATCTGAAAGAAGCAGCTGACTGTTCTGAGAATGGATATCGATAAGAGCGGCCGAGAGAGACTTGAGGTCCTCCATCGAAGCCGGCTCGTCATTTACAAAAATACGAGAGCGACCTTGCGGGGTGATAACCCTACGCAGGATCAGCTCTTCTCCTTTATTCTCAAACTCTGCCTCGACCACACAGTTGCGGTCGCGGTCTTTAATTGCGGTAACGTCCGCACGGGTGCCCAAAAGAAGAGACAAGGCACCTAGCAATATGGATTTGCCGGCACCTGTTTCGCCTGTAATGATGACAAGATGATCGGGGAAAGTGATATCCAATGCATCTATCAAGGCATAATTACTGATGGCAAGCCTCTTGAGCATCCGACTTGTGGGGTTATTCCGCTACGCGATAGTAAATCTTACCCTCTTCGAATTCTTTGATAGCTGTCAAAGCTGGCTTCGGAAGCTTCTCGTAGTATTTTGAAATCTCAATCTGCTCTCTATTCTCGAAAGTCTCTTCGAGAGTGTCGGCATAATTTGAGAACTCTTCGAGCTTCTTGCTCAACTCACTCTTGATGTCAGCCGCAATCTGATTGGCTCTCTTGGCGATGATCATCGTAGTCTCGTAGATATTGCCCGTAGGAGCTGCCAGATCTGACAATTCTCTTGTGATAGTATTGTTCACTACCGGTTTTTTGGTGGTTGTTGTCATATTATTCTTTACCGATTAATTTGCTTACTCTTTTATACAGGTTGTCAAGTTCGTTTCTGTATCCGCTCTCCGGATACTCGCTTACGAAGTTGTAATAGTCGTCTATGAAATTCAGGAAACGCTCGTGCTGTCTCTCAGGAACACTGTTCTGAGCGTATTTGTAACCCGACATCGCTATCAGGTAGAGAATGTCCTCTCTGTAGATATTCGAAGCGTCGTCCTTGAGCACGTTCTTCAGCGCATAGTGAGCCGCCAGATAATCCTCCATGTGATAATAGAGACGGGCCGCCTCGAAATTCTTCTTGTCTACCCTGTCACTCAAGACCTTGAGCATGTCGCGGCAGTCTCTCTCGTGCTCGCTGCCCGGGTGGGTGACGATGAAACGGTCGATTGCCGAGATGGCTTTGTAGGTAGGAGTCTGGTCAAGCTCATACCTGAGAGTCTGCTTGAACATACAGTCCACTCTCAAATACTCCGCCTCCAGAGTGAAAGGACTGCTTGGGAACGTGTTGATGAAGTTGTTGAAGTTATTCTCAGCTGAGACGTAATCCTTGAAATTGTAGTTGCTCAGACCCCAGTAGAACAGCACCGTATCCTCCTGTCTGGTACCTTTGGTAGGTACGGAGATTGACTCGAACAACTCAGCTGCCCTGATGTACTTGCCGGCATTGAAATACTCAAAAGCGGCATTGTATTTAGCCACCGTATCATTGCCGGACAGCAATTTGGAGTATTTTGAAGTACAAGACACTCCGGCAAAAAGCACTGCAATCAGAATTACGATTGAAATTTTCTTCATACTAAGCATTGTCTTTTAAAAACTTTTCCGCATCCATTGCGGCTCTGCAACCGGCGCCCGCAGCCACGATGGCCTGGCGATAGCGAGGATCCTGCACGTCTCCCGCAGCAAACACTCCGGGAACGCTGGTAGACTGATCGGCAGGGCCCGTGACAATGTAGCCCTCTTCATTCGTCTCGAGCCACTCCTTGAACACGTCAGAATTAGGATGGTGGCCGATTGCGAGGAAGAATCCGTCAATCTTTATGTCAAATTCTTCGCCAGTCTTACGCACGAGCCTTGCTCCGGTAACACCTGCCTCGTCTCCGAGAACCTCTTTGGTCTGACAGTTCCAGAGAACCTCGATGTTAGGGGTATTCTTGACTCTGTCCTGCATGCTCTGTGAAGCGCGGAACACATCACGGCGAACAATCATATAAACTTTGTTGCAGAGAGATGCGAGGTACGTAGCCTCTTCGCAAGCGGTATCTCCTCCGCCCACCACGGCAACGTCTTTCTTACGGTAGAAGAATCCGTCGCAGGTAGCGCAGGCGCTCACGCCCATTCCTCTGAACTTAGCCTCACTCTCCAGACCGAGATACTTTGCAGCAGCTCCGGTGGCAATTATCACGGTGTCTGCTTCAACTGTTGTGCCACCGTCGATGGTAAGAGTGAAAGGTCTTCGGGAAAAATCAACTTTCGTCACAACGCCGCGGCGGATGTCCGCTCCGAAACGAAGCGCCTGTCTGCGGATGTCATCCATCATCACGTTTGCGTCAACGCCTTCAGGATAGCCGGGAAAATTCTCAACTTTGGTGGTGGTGGTAAGCTGACCGCCGGGCTGAAGTCCCTCATACAGAACCGGATTCAAACCCGCTCTGGAAGCATATATAGCAGCGGTATAACCCGCAGGACCACTTCCGACAATAAGACATTTGATTTTTTCCATTTTACGCACTATATTAGCCTACAAAGATACTTATTTTTCTCAAATGGAAATTAATAATAAAGGATATTTGGCGGGAGCTGACGTGGTGGCCGGATTCCCCTCTCCGGCAGACGATTTCAAGGATATTCCGCTGGATCTCAACAAGAAATACGTCCACAATCCATCTTCCACATTCTTCGTAAGGGTCAAAGGGGACAGCATGCACGGTGCCGGGATAGATGAGGGCGACCTGCTGATAGTGGACAAATCGCTCACGGCGATGGACGGAGACATAGCAATCTGCTTCCTCAACGGAGAATTCACCGTCAAAAAACTTCAGATAAAGAGAGACAGAATCGTACTCGTACCTGCCAACGACAAATACCGCCCGATAGAGGTTCCTCCCGACAGCGACTTTCTGGTATGGGGAGTTGTCAGACACATAATCAAGACAATCCGATAACGATGTACGGCCTGTGCGACTGCAACAATTTCTTCGCATCCTGCGAGAGGATTTTCCGTCCTGACCTGGAGGGAAGGCCTGTCGTCGTGCTCTCCAACAATGACGGATGCGTCGTTGCGCGCTCAAACGAAGCCAAGAAGGCCGGGGTCCCGATGGGAATTCCCGCATTTCAGATAAAGGATCTGGTCCGCAAGGCCGGAATTACCATGTTCTCAGCCAATTATGCTCTCTATGGAGATATCTCCGACAGAGTGATGACCATTCTCAGAGAATTTGTCCCGAACATCGAGATTTACTCCATAGACGAGGCCTTCTTCGACCTGACCGGAATCGCCGATCCCGAGAAGCTGTGCAGGACCATCCGGGAGACTATCCGGAAGAATGTCGGAGTGCCCGTTTCCATAGGAATCTCCCCTACCAAGACCCTCGCGAAAATCGCCAGCAAACTGGCCAAGAGTTACCCGAAACTCAACGGCTGTTGCTATATGTACAGACCTCAGGACATCAGCAAAGTGCTCTCCACATTCCCTCTGAACGACGTATGGGGCATCGGACGAAGATACGGGAAACGCTTCACAGCGATGGGGATCACCACGGCCCAGCAGTTCGTGGACATCCCGAGAGAGGAGATTCAAGCGGGTATGGGAATCACCGGCCTCAAGACCTGGCAGGAACTCCGGGGAATCCCGTGCATCCCTTACGAAGCCAACCCCGAAGCCAAGCAGCAGATCAGATTCACACGCTCTTTCCCAAAGGAAATCTACAAACTCGAAACGCTGGAGGACATCGTGAGCGAATTCACTTCGAGGGCCGCCGAAAAGCTACGCGGACAGAACTCGATGTGCCGGGAGATAGGGGTGTTCATCTACACCAACATCCATCACGAGAATGATGCCCAGCACTGCGAGTCCACAATGGCCACCCTTCCCGACTACACCAACAGCACGATAGACCTTGTAAGACAGGCCCGGACGCTTCTCAGACGCATTTACCGCAAGCAATACGGCTACAAACGGGCCGGAATATGGCTCTCACATTTCATCCAGGAGAAAGAGTACCACAACAATCTGTTCGACAGCCTTGAGACTGACGACAGGGATAAAAAACTGATGTCGATTCTCGACGACGTGAACAAAACTTTCGGCCGGAGCACCCTCAAACTCGGTTCGGAAGGACTCACTCCTTTCAAGATGAACAGGGAGCACCTGAGCCCCCGATACACGACCGACTGGGATGAGCTCCTCACAGTGAAATAGTTGGAGAGGTTTTGCTATATTTGTAAGATATTATACCGAAATACAATGATTTACTCTGATTTCAAAGGCATACGGCTCAGCAAGCTCGGATTCGGTACGATGAGGCTGCCGCTCGAAGCCGACGGTCACACAATCGACCAGAAGAAGGTGGAAGAGATGACCGACTACGCCATGAAGAATGGCATCAACTACTTCGACACCGCATTCCCTTACCACGCCGGCCTGTCTGAGATTTCGATAGGAAAAGCCCTCAGCAAATACCCTCGCGAGAGTTGGTATCTGGCCGACAAATTTCCGGGACACCAGCACGCCGACACTTTCAATCCGCAGGAGACCTTTGAACTTCAGCTGAGCAAATGCGAGGTGGACTATTTCGACTTCTATCTTCTCCACAATGTGTGCGAAAACAGCTATGCCACCTATTTTGACGAGCGCTGGAAAATCATTGACTATTTCATAGAGCAGCGGAAAAAAGGGAGAATCAAACATCTGGGCTTCTCTTCCCACGCCGACCTCCCTACCCTTGAGAAATTCCTCGACACCCCCTACGGGAAAGAGATGGAATTCTGCCAGATACAGCTGAACTTCATTGACTGGACCCTCCAGAAAGCGGAGCGCAAATGCGAGATTCTCCGCTCGAGAGGACTCCCTATATGGGTGATGGAGCCGGTGAGAGGCGGAAAACTGGCCGCCCTCAGCGATGACGCCACAGCCCTTCTCAAATCCCACAGACCTGAAGAATCTACCGCAGCGTGGGCATTCAGATGGGTGCAGTCCATACCGGGTGTAACGATGGTTCTGAGCGGAATGTCCAATCTGGAGCAGATGAAGGACAACGTGAAGACTTTCGACAGAGAGAATCCTCTCAGCGCCGAGGAGAATGACCTGATAATGAAAATCGCCGACAGTCTCCACAACACGGTCCCTTGCACCGGCTGCAGGTACTGCTGCGACGGATGCCCGGCCGGCCTGGACATCCCTATTCTAATTTCGGCCTACAACGACCTCTCGATGGGAATGAATTTCACTCCGCTTATGAGAATAGAGTCGCTTCCTGAAGAGAAACAGCCTTCTGCCTGCTTGGCGTGCGGCAGCTGTATGCAGATATGCCCTCAGGGGATAAAGATCCCGGAGGTGCTCGCCAAACTTACGACCATCTACGACGGTCTCCCAAAATGGAAAGAAATATGCAAGCAACGCGCTGAAGAAGCGGCCCGCCTTGCATCACAGATAAAGAAATGAAGACAATTCTAAAACTCCTGGCAGCTGTCGCGGCAGGTATCGTGATCGGACTTTTCGCGACGGAAGGAATTATGGGCGTAATGCTTGTAATAAAGCAAGTTACCGGTCAGCTGATATTCTTCCTGATCCCACTGATCATAATAGGATTCGTAGCGCCGAGCATAGCCCAGCAGAAAGGCAATGTATCAAAAGTGCTGCTGTTCTCCTTCGGAATAGCATACCTGTCCTCGATTGGCGCAGCATTTTTCAGCGAAGGACTCAGCAAGCTGATAGTTCCGGCACTTCACATAGACCCCGCAACCACCCAGCCCCGGGCGCTTCCTGAGCAGGTTTTCAACCTTGAGATACCTCCTGTGATGAGCGTCATGTCGGCTTTGGTACTGTCGGTATTCCTGGGCATCGGCACCATTGTCTCCAAATCGGAGGCCTTCGACACCCTGCTGAAGGATTTCCAGAAGATTGTCCTCTACCTTGTGAAATACATCCTGATGCCGTTGCTACCATTCTACATCGCTGCAAACTTCGCCTGCCTGGCTTACGAAGGGAACATATCGCGTCTAAAAGTATTCCTGCCTGTGATCCTGATAGTGATTCTGGCCCATTACGTATGGCTGCTGGTACTCTACCTCATAGCATCAGTCTATACCGGAAAGAACGGATGGAAAGTGGTGAAACACTATGCCCCGGCTTACTTTACCGCCCTTGGAACAATGTCCTCGGCAGCCACTCTCGGAGTGTCGCTGCAGTGCGCTCAGAAATCAGAGATTCTCGATGACGACACGGTGTCCTACGCAATACCGCTCTTCGCAAACATACACCTCTGCGGCTCGGTGCTGACGGAAGTATTCTTCGTGTCAGTCACCTCACAGCTGCTTTACGGCACAATGCCAAGCTTCGGGACGATGGCTCTGTTCATCTTCCTGCTGGGAATCTTCGCAGTGGGAGCTCCGGGAGTGCCGGGAGGAACGGTGCTGGCATCCCTCGGACTTGTAATTTCAATACTGGGATTCAATGATGCGGGTACAGCCTTGCTGATAGCCCTGTTTGCACTCCAGGACTCATTCGGCACAGCCTGCAACGTGACGGGTGACGGCGCGCTGGCATTGATGGTCCAGAAATTCAAAATTAAAAACGGCAAAGAGAATGAATAAGGAGATCGAGAGAAAGTTCCTCGTAAAGGGAGAATTCAAATCACAGAGCTACCACTCCACCCGCATTATCCAGGGCTACATCTGCTCCAGCATAGAGCACACCGTACGCATCAGGATATACGGCGACCGGGGCTTCCTGACCATCAAAGGCAAAGGAGACAGTCAGGGAATCGCCCGCTACGAATGGGAGACTGAGATCCCCGTCACCGACGCTCTCGAACTGCTCAAGATAGCCGAACCGGGCACTATCGACAAGACGAGATACCTTATAAAGAATACGGACGGAAAGCACGTCTGGGAAGTGGACGAGTTCCGCGGAGGCAACGAAGGACTCATCCTCGCCGAGATAGAGCTCAGCTCCCCCGACGAACCGTTCGACAAGCCGGAATGGCTCGGCAAAGAGGTGACCGGCGTGAAGAAGTACTACAACTCCGAGCTGGTAAAAAACGAAAAATGAGATGATTGACATTCAAACCAAAATACACGACAAATTCTCCATAGAGTTCAAAGTGGGGCTCGTACTTCGCAAGAAGCTCGACATCAACGAGTTCAACGTGGCAATGTGGCTGTTCTTCCCTAACGGACTGGACATCAACCCGTCCTCATATACCAAGAACGACTTCTACCGCGACGTGAAGTCCAACGTACGCCTTATGACGCCTCACTTCCACCTGGCGGGAATTGCCGGAGGAGAAGCCATTCCCCTGAAGAACCTGAAAAATGCAGCCCGCGAAAGCAGAGAAGCGTTCGACTTCCAGTGCAAGCTGTTCGCTGCCATAGTGAAGAGCGCCCTGAGAAACGACACCGCCCTCATCTACAAGACCGAGGACGAGGATACCTTGAAGCTGGCCTACACCCGCTTTGCTGAGAATGCCAAAGAGATTCTCCACGGCTACGAATCGGTAAGAAAACTGGCCACTTCGGAGATCTACGAGTACTGCGGAGAATTCATCTGCAACAAGATTGAGAAACTCTCCTTCCGCGTGATGGAGCACATCCGCAAAGACGGCCGCTACCCGGAACTTATCGAGCTCTACACCGAGACCGTCAGGGAGGTAAACGAATACCAGAAAAAGCACGGCTACGCCACCCTCAGCAAGAAGAATCCTCAGGGAAATTCCGACTATATCTACAGACACAGCGTATTGAAGAAGATCGTGGAGAGCCAGCTCTACCTCCGAGCCCCGAAGAAACGTGACGGAGCGCTCGTGGAGCAAGCCTACTACAGCATCGCCGCAGGCCTTGCAATGCTCTTCGCCACTGTCGTGGCCTGGTCATTCCAACGCACCTTCGGCAACCTCACCTGGCCGCTGTTCATAGCCTTGATCATCAGCTATATGATGAAAGACCGCATCAAAGAGCTGATGAGATTCTACTTCTCCCACAAGATGGGAAGTCGCTACTTCGACAAAAAAGCGAAGATGATTCTCCGGGAGCAGGAAATCGGCTGGCTGAAAGAGGCTATGGACTTCGTACCGAAGGACAAGATCCCGCAAAACATTCTCGAAATAGCCGGCGAAAAACCTGTTTTTGAAGGGGAGAAACTCCTTACCGATGCAAAGGTGCTCCTCTACCGCAAGAGAATCCACATAGACAGCGAGAAACTCGACGCAGGCACCTTCTACGAATCTCCGGGCATCAACGACATAATGAGGCTGCAGGTCAACAATTACCTCCAGAAGATGGACGACCCTCAGACCGAGGCCAGCATCATCAACGCCAAAGGAGAACAGGAGCAGCTACTGTGCAACCGCTACTACTATATCAACGTCGTGATCCAGTACGAGCACTTCGACCAGATAGATAATTTGCACTTCAGAATCAAACTGTCAAAAGACGGGATAAGTGAGTTGGTGGAGGTGTAAAGGGGAAAAAGGAATTAAGATGATACCAATTATTTCGATAAAAATCGCTAAATTTGGTAATAAATATTTGAACATTCTTTCTGGTTTTTCTTTACATGGACAACCTACATCTATACCACGAACTGGAGGCCCTTCTTCGGAATGACTCCAAGTACTGCATGGACGATGGCACACTCATCAAAGCAAAAATCGTTGAAGATGCACTCAACCTGCAGCCGGATCTTCTAAAGTATTTACTTTCTCACAAAGCGCTTAAGGAAAACTTCTTTTCGGAAGCATCAGAACTGCTGGTCTTTGATAAGGTCAAATTTCAGCGATTTGTAATGAATAAATCATTCTTGCCAGACAGTTATACGGCTTTCAAGAACAAAATTGGGCTAACGGTTGAAGATGGTAGATTCGTCAGTGAGAGCCGAGAGGTCGTATTATCTTGGCCTTATAAAGACTGTGTTCTGGAAGGGGAGCAAACACAAGATGACGAAAAGCGGTCAGAGTTGTTTTGGAATGAGAATCTCGCACCAGAAGAGGTGAATAGACTCTTAGAGCCTAAAGTGCTATGCAATTTCAAGCGATATACGAAGGATGGCTTCACCGCAGTTGAACACATCTCAAAAGATGATAACTTGGTTATAAAGGGTAACAATTTACTTTCTTTAGCATCATTGGTTAAAACATATGAGGGGAAAATACGATGTATTTATATTGACCCCCCATACAACACCCATAGCGCAGCCAATACGTTCGCCTATAATAATTCATTCAATCATTCTTCATGGCTAACCTTTATGAAAAATAGGTTGGTGCTCGCTAAGCGTTTGTTGACAGAAGATGGGCTTATTGCGTGCGCCATCGACCACTATGAGTTGTTTTATTTAGGCGTATTGATGGATGAGATATTCGGCGTTAACAATCAAATGGGGGTTTGTGCAGTTGTTCACAATCCCGGAGGGCGTCAAGACGAAAAGTTTTTTCCAACTGCACATGAAAATATGTTGGTATACGCCAAAGATATTACCAGGGTCAGCATTAATAATTTACCTGAATCCGACGAAAAAATCAAGGAGTATAAGTATTCCGATGAATATGGCAATTACAAGTTAAGAGGTTTTAGACGTAGCGGTAACAATTCACTTAGGACAGAAAGGCCTGGTTTGTTTTATGAGATATACATAGAACCATCAAAGAAGATTATTTCTTTAAAGAATTTTGCGGGTGCTATAAAACTGCTCCCAATTGATGAAAACGGGGTGGAGAGATGTTGGAGGTGGGATCAGGAATCACTAATGGCAAAGAAGGATAAGTATATTGAGATAAAATGCATAAAAGGGAAATATGATTTGTATGTTAAAGAACGTCAATGTGATTATACCGGTGAAAGAGCAAAAAGCATCTGGGATAAGTCAGAGTATTCCGGACAGACGGCAACCTGTGAAATAAAGAAGGTATTTGGAGATAAAGCTTTTAGTTATCCCAAATCTATTTATTTAATGATAGACGTTCTATCTGTCCTTTCAAATAAGAATGATATAATTCTGGATTTTTTTGGAGGGAGTGGAACCACCGCTAATGCGGTAATTGAATTAAACCGGCGAGATGGAGGCAGGAGGCGTTTCATTACTTGTGAACAAATGGATTACATTAATACAGTTACTGTGCCGCGCCTTCAAAGTGCCATCTTTAGGGGAGATAACAATGTCAATTATGGCGATAGTGTCGCTCAATCATTCTGTTATTGTGAACTTGCAAAGGCAAACGCTACCTACGTAGAAGAAATACAAGCGGCCCAGAATACAGATACTTTGAAAAGCATTTGGCAAAGGATGAAAGACACAGGAAATTTGAACTATCGAATTGACATAGCATCATTTGATTCAAATGTAAGTAGTTTTGAACAGTTATCATTGTCAGACCAGAAACGATTCCTCGTAGAGTGTTTAGACAAGAATCTTCTCTATATCCCGGCGTCTGATATTGATAGTGATGAGTATTCTCTTAACGATG
>JAFSTD010000104.1 GCA_017450655.1 Bacteroidales bacterium
ATCGGCTCTCTGAATGTCTCAGTGGCCGCCTCAATCATAATGTACGAGGCTGTCAGACAGAGAGTGCAGCGTTAAGCTTCTCTTGCTGCTCCGCGCTCCAGTAAGCGCAGTCAAGCTCGAAAAATGTGGTAGTGTAAGCCATCGTAAGAGGCGTTTTGATAATCACTACGCTATAGAGCTTGCCGGCCTGGTCAAGTTTCGCAATCAATTCTTCGTGACGGATGCTTACCGCCTCGTCACCGCAGATTGCGTTCATCTCTTTACGCAGGGAGTCTATACCCGGCATAATGTCTTCTGAGATGAAAGAGAGCTCTTTATCCCTGTAAATGTGCGCGAATACGTGAGGGTACTTCTCAATCATCTTCTTGACTTTGGAGACAACCTTGGTATAAGGCTCGTCGGCAAAAAGGGTGGTGATGCCGACACCGGACTGAAGAGGATACGCCATATCCGCTATTACTATCCAATTTCTGTGGCCCAGAAGGGGCATAAGAGCCTCCAGATGGCCTTCCCAATTGTTTTTACTCATCTTTTTAATTAAGTTTATCCATTGCGAATTTATCGAAATTTAGTATATTTACCAAAACCCGATTTGTAATGTTTCTCCTGGATTCACATTGTGACGCGCCTTCTATGTTGCTTAAAGGCGCCGATTTTTCGAAGATCGTCAGAGACGGTCATGTTGACTATCCTCGTATGAAGAAAGGGGGAGTGGACGCTTCTTTTTTCGCCATCTACACTTCCAATGAGATCTCTGCTGATGAAGCTACCAGACGTGCTTTGCAGATGATTGCCAAAGTCTACGATTCCGTAGAGAATAATTCCGATAAAGTAGCTCTTGCCACATCTGTAGCAGAAGCTAAGAAGAATAAACGTAAAGGCTTGATATCCATATTTATGGGTATGGAGAATGGAGCCCCGATTCAAAAGGATTTGTCGCTGCTGAGACTCTTCCACAGAATGGGTGTAAGGTATATGACTCTGACCCATAACGGTGATAATGAGATCTGCGACAGCGCGGCTACCGAGAATAAAAGATGGGGCGGTCTGAGTCCTTTCGGGGTGGAGGTCGTCAAAGAGATGAACCGCCTTGGGATGATTATTGACGTATCGCACATCAGCGATATGTCGTTCTATGATGTTCTGTCACATTCTGAACATCCCGTAGTGGCCACCCACTCTTGCTGCAGGGCGCTTTGCAATCACTATCGAAACATGTCGGATGAGATGATAGAAGCTCTCGCAGAGCGAGGAGGAGTGATACAAATCAATTTCTATCCGGCATTTCTTGATGAAAGGTATAAGGAGGTACTGCCAAGCTATAAGCGTATTGTGGACCACATAGACCACGTAGTTGACCTTGTGGGTGTGGAGCACGTGGGGTTGGGTTCTGATTTTGACGGTATTGAAATCTGTCCTGCAGGTCTTGAGGACGTGAGCAAGATGCAGAAGATCATCATTGAGCTCAGAAAAAGGGGTTACAGCGAGCACCAGATTGATCTGATAGCCGGCGAAAACTTCCTAAGGGTGATGAATAACGTTATCAAATAATACAATTATGTTCTCTTTTTTGACAGTTTTACTATCTCTTGTTATGGGAAATTTTGTAACAGACTCTTATAAGACCGACAGTGGCAAGTCCCTGGAAATAGGTTTTATCGCTCACGGTTCAGTTGCCTTCGATTTTGAAGGAACTGTTATCTATGTGGACCCGGCGGAGGCTCAGGCTAAGTTTGCGGGGGCTCCGAAAGCGGATTTCATTCTCTACACTCACGGTCACGGCGACCACTTTGACAAGAAGATTCTGGCGGAAATCGTGAAGAACGGCACCGTAGTAATCTGCAATGAAGAAGTAGGGCAGTCTCTGGCCGATTACGGGAATATCTCAGTCATTGTGTACCAGAATGGGGACAGTGGCTCATTCGGCCCTGAAAACGCCAGATTCGGCGTAAAAGCGGTCCCTTCACACAACCAGCCTGCAAACTACAGATTCCATCCTCCTGTAAAGAACAACGGGTACCTGTTTGATTTTGACGGACTGAAGGTTCTGGTAGCCGGAGATACCGAAGATATCGAAGAATTGAAAGATTTGAAGAAGGAGCAGGTGGACATTGCATTCCTTCCGGTCAATCAGCCTTACACCATGACTTTCGAACAGGCGGTCAATGCCGTTTCGATGTTTGAACCGAAGATACTGTACCCTTATCACTTCGGCCCGACTCATACCCAGGAAGGGATGAAAGAGCTTGTGAAGATGCTTTCGGGATATAAAGTAGAAGTTAAGATAAGACCTCTTGAGTAATTGTTTCTAAAATAATTGTTGCTCCACAAGTTGTCTTAGCAAATTGAGAGCATTGGAGGCGAATCTTTCGATATTGATTTCTCTGGTGCTTGAGTAGTTGAGCTGTTTGGAGACCACTTCAATATCGCCCGTTGTCCTGCTGCGATGCGCTGCTGCGATCCAGCAAAGGCCCACGGGCTTTTCTTTTGTGCCTCCGTCAGGGCCTGCGATGCCTGTAGTGGCAATTCCGTAGTCGGTGTCGAGGGCGGTGAGGACTCCTTTTGCCATGGCTTCAGCACATTGAGCGCTTACTGCACCATATTGAGCAATGATTTCGGTGGGAACTCCTAATATATTGATTTTTACTTCATTCGAATAAGAAGTAACTGAGCCTTTATAATAAGCGGAACAGCCCGGAACCGAGGTGATCAGGTGGGACAGATACCCTCCGGTGCAAGACTCGGCAACTGACAGAGTTTCCTGATAGGCTGCCTCAGGGGGACACTTGAGAAGACGTGGGAGAATGCTTTGAAGGCTCTCTTCCCCGGTGCCGTAAACGGCATTTCCCAGAATAGAGTACAATTCTTCGATTCTCTCATCCATAACCTTTATTCTGGTGTGATCGGATGCTCCGTAGCAAGATAGTCTGAGCCTTACACCAAGGATTGCGCTGGGCAGATATGCCAGTTTAAGCCACTCGGGAAGGGCATTTTCCCACTTTTCAATCCTTTTAGCCAGGACGGATTCAGGAATGCCGTATGTCAGGACCGTCTTGTGTACTATCTCTTCGAGATCGAACTCTTTTTTGATGCTTGCCATCACGTCGGGCAGTGCTCCTATCGCTTCAAAAGGGACCCCTGGCATAGCGTAGAGCGCGGTTTTGTGCCCGAACTTTCCTGCAGGAAGAATGAATTCCATTACCGGCGCCGAACCGAGTCTGTTAGGTATGACGCGGCAGGTGTCAGGTACGTAGCTCTGGGCTCTGTTGATGTCCAGCACTTCGATGCCCCTTCTCTCGAAAAATGCCTTATTTATAGCCCATTGCTCCTGAGAATCAATAAGCTTACCGGCCCCGGAAAGCTGCGCCAGGCAGTCTTTGGTGATGTCGTCCCTGGTAGGGCCGAGGCCGCCTGTAGTAATGACTATATCGCTCTCCTGAAGGCATTTTGTCAAATTTGACATAATCTCATCCTTATTGTCTCCGATGGAGAGGATATACCTTACCTGGATACCGAGCTTGTTCAATTCCCTGGCGATATATGCGGAATTGGTATCAATTATTTGTCCGATGAGAATCTCGTCACCTATGGTACAGATAGACGCTTTAGTCATTCTTGTTGCTGTTTAGTAAGTACTTTATAATGTTCTTTGCAAAGGCCGGACCGTTGTAGATGAATCCGGTATAAACTTCTATAAGTGAGGCACCTGCATCGAGCATCTGCTGTGCTTGTTCAGGTGTGATAATACCTCCGACGGCAATAATCGGAAGGAGTCCCATGCTCTTTTCACGGATGTATCTGACGAATTCCAGAGAGGTTTCAAAGAGTGGAGCGCCGCTCAACCCGCCTTTCCCGATTTCCTCCAGGTCCTCGGCTGGAGTATTCTTTATCCCTTCTCTGCTGTTGGTGGTATTGGTGGCTACGATGCCCTCCAGACCCCTGAGCAATGCGAGCTCGATGATGTCGTCCAGCTTCTCTTTAGGGAGGTCAGGAGAAACCTTTATCAAAATAGGCTTGGAATCCTCGTTAAAACGACGAATATTGATCAGACGGTCAATTATATCAGATAAGGTGTCGATCTCCTGCAGGGCCGTCAAATCCTCCACGTTTGGACATGATACGTTCAGTACGAAGAAATCAACAAAGTCGTAGAGCATCGAGAATGAGCGCTCGTAATCTTTGTATGCCAATTCGTTAGGGGTAGTGGAGTTCTTGGCGAGACTGCCTGCCACTACTATCTTCTTAGGATTTTTAGAAAGATAATCCGCAGTATATTGTACACCGCGGTTGTTGATGCCCATTCTGTTTATCAAAGCAGAGTCTTTTGGCAGCCTGAACAACCTCGGGCGCGGATTTCCGCTCTGAGGCTCCGGGGTTATGGATCCAATCTCAATAAAGCTGAAACCGAAATTTGCGAAATCGTTGTAGTGATCTCCGTTCTTGTCGAGGCCTGCAGCTATTCCTATCGGGTTCTTGAACTTGATACCGAACAGTTCTCTCTCGAGAGAAGGGGACTTTACTGAATAGGTCAGCTTGAGCAATGTCCTGAACCCCGGGACTTTACGTGCAATTCTAAGCCCCTTGAGAGTAATGGCGTGAGCCACTTCAGGGGGAAACAGGAACAGGATGGGACGAATGATGTTTTTGTACATAATAAGTACAAAATTAGGAAATTATCTCACTTCGTATGTCCCGTTGTCGTATAAAATGATGATTTTGTTAATCTTGGAAGAATCAATCTTCTGATTGACAATAATATTTTCTTGCTCACTTGAATTGCTGCTTTCGGTATCGACAACAGGTTCTTCATGGGCGAACAATGAAGGATAATCCTCTTGATCTTCCTCTTCCTCAAAATCTGGCATGTCTTCAAATACTTGCTCGGATTGCTTTTCAATGCCGTTTTTATAAGGTTTACCGATGCCAAGCAGGAGCCATTCGGCATTCAGATCAGGGTATTCTTTAAGCATTCTTGCCAGGAAATCATAACTTGGTTTGTTGCGGCCGGAGAGTAGGTGAGAGAGTCCTGATCTCTGAACGTTCATCTTGGCAGCAAACTGGCTTGCAGAGATCCCTTCCATACTCAGAAATAGCTTTAATCTGTCCTCCATAATTGTAAACTGATTTTTTACAAATTTAATATGGATGATTGAATAAAAC
>JAFSTD010000105.1 GCA_017450655.1 Bacteroidales bacterium
ATCCATACACAGTGTGCTGCAATCGAGTTGGAGTCCAAAACGCCCAGAGAATCAAAATATGCCAGCGGAGACATTCCGTAATTGACGTATGCCCGTTCCACTTCCTGCTGGGTTTCGCACGTGTGGAAATTGAATTTCAGTCCGTTCTCATCGGCAAAAGACTTTGCCCATATGATTGTATCCCTGTCAACGGTATAATCGGCATGCGCCGCAACTGCGAAGGTCGAATTATCACCCCAGTCAAGCGACATAGCATACTGTTCCTGACATTCGGCCTTTTGCCTCTTCGCCACTTCTGGATCGAAAGTGTTGATTATCACGTAAGAATAGAATCCACGCAAGCCCATCTCATAGAAAGCCTTCCGAAGGTAAGGGATTCTGAAATACATATCGAGGAAGGTTGTCGTTCCGCTCTTGATCATCTCCAGAGCAGCCAGTTTCGCTCCCCAGTAGGCAGACTCGTCATCCAGATTGGCTTCAATTTTCCAAATGGCCTGAAGCCACTCATTAAGAGGCATATCCTCTTTGACTCCGCGTACCAGCGTCATTGCAGTATGGGTGTGGAGATTGATGAACCCGGGCATGGCTGTCATCCCTTTGGCATCGAGAATCTCACAGCCCTCGCATTCTATATGATCGGCAATCTTCGAAATAAGAGAGCCTTTCACCAGAATATCCTTCTTGCTGCCATCCAGAATGACATTTTTGATAAGCAAAGCGTTCATTCTAAAAAGTGTATATTTTCAAAATTACTATTTATCTTTGTTATATGAAAATAATCGACAGAATTAAAGAATGGTTTAACAGTCAGTCCGACACCGCCAAAACAATGATTGTGATGGCGATTATTCTGCTCATTCTCATTATCATCAGGTGGAATTTCGTAGTGGAAGGGGTGAAACACGGCTTCCAGTTCTACAGCAAATAACCCTGCTTAGGCATCACCGCCGAAATTCATCGGAGGTAAGACAGGCGACTGAGGAGTGTGAGGCAACTTTATCTCGCCATTCTCCTTTTCAAACTTGGCAATATTGTCACTGAGGGCGCTCAGAAGCCTTTTCGCGTGTTCAGGTGTAAGGATTACACGGCTTACCACTTTAGGCTTGACTCCGGGCATCATCAACACGAAATCGGCCACGAACTCTGACGGAGAATGGGTAATCATTGCCATATTGGAATAGACTCCGGTAGCCATTTCCGGTGACAAATCTATTGCCAGTTCACGAGGTTTCTTATTCTCTTCCATAACAACAATTATTTAGCGATTGCAACTGAACGGGTCTCCCTGATGACGGTAATCTTCACCTGACCGGGATAAACCATCTCTTCCTGAATCTTTCTTGCGATATCCTTTGAGAGGTCTTCGCACTGAGCGTCATTGATCTGGTCTGCACCTACGATGACGCGGAGCTCACGGCCTGCCTGGATAGCGTAAGTCTTGGTAACGCCCGGATTTGAGAGGGCTATATTCTCCATATCTTTAAGTCGCTTGATGTAAGACTCTATCACCTCGCGTCTTGCGCCTGGTCTTGCGCCTGATATAGCGTCGGCTACAAGTACCAGAGGAGCGATAAGCGTCTCCATTTCAACCTCTTCATGGTGTGCTCCGATAGCATTGCAAACCTCAGGTTTCTCTTTGAATTTCTCTGCGATTTTCATACCCAGGATAGCGTGAGGCAATTCCGGATCCTCTTCTGACACTTTACCGATATCGTGGAGAAGACCGGCTCGTTTAGCAACTTTGGTATTCAAGCCGAGTTCTGCGGCGAGAATGGCGCTGATGTTTGCCACCTCACGTGAGTGCTGAAGAAGGTTCTGTCCGTAAGAACTGCGGTATTTCATTCTACCGATCATCTTGACCAACTCGGCGTGAAGGCCGTGGATTCCAAGATCGATGCAGGTTCTCTTACCTGTCTCCATGATCTCCTCGTCAAGCTGTTTCTGAACCTTGGCCACAACGTCTTCGATTCTTGCAGGGTGGATTCTGCCGTCTGTAACCAACTGGTGAAGAGCGAGTCGAGCCACTTCCCTTCTTACAGGGTCGAAAGCAGAAAGCAGAATAGCATCGGGAGTATCGTCAACTACAATCTCAACGCCGGTAGCGGCCTCAAGGGCACGGATGTTTCGTCCCTCACGACCGATGATTCTGCCTTTGATGTCATCGCTTTCAATATTGAAGACGGTAACGGCATTCTCTATTGCAGTCTCGGGAGCGGTACGCTGGATTGTGTTGATGATGATGCGCTTAGCCTCTTTGCTGGCAGTAAGGCGAGCCTCATCCATCACGGCGTTTATATATGAAGCGGCGTCAGATTTAGCCTCGGCTTTCATAGTCTCGACCAACTGAGCCTTTGCCTGATCGGCGGTAAGGTTTGCAAGCTCCTCAAGCTTTGTAATCTCTTCAGAACGGAGCTTTTCGTATTCTTCTGTTTTCTTGTTGAGAATGTCAAGCTGGATTTTCAGATTCTCCTTGATGGCATCGATTTCTTTTTGTTTGCGACCGAGCTCGGAGTTCTGCTGATTCATCACCAACTCACGCTGTTTCAACCTGTTTTCAAGTTGCTGCATCTGCATATTCTTCTCATTGATATATGCTTCGTGCTCTCCTTTGAGCTGAAGGAATTTTTCTTTGGCCTGGAATATCTTCTCTTTCTTTATATTCTCACTCTCAATCTCGGCATTCTTGATTATGTCGTCAGCCTTCTTGAGAGTGACTTTTTTTCTTACTACGGTGGAAACGGCAATATAAATGGCCACAGCCACTACAGCAGAAATAATTGCAATTAAAAAGGGTGTCATAGTGATAGTATATAGTTGTGTTAAAAGTCTTTCAATTAACAAAATACATACTATTGATCGAGGTTATAAAGAAAGCCGTTAGCAGCTGTAAGTCCAAAAATCTTAAATTCAATTAAGATTTGAGCTCCGGCGTGATGTATCGCAAACTTCCAACGTCCTTAAAATAAGAATCCCCTTGCGGGTAACCCAGGCCTGTTTTTGATTGCCGAGTCGGCTCGGTTTGTTTATAGTGTTGATTTTGGCAAAGAGCGTTGCTAACGGCCGTTTACATAGCTTTCCAGCTTATCGTCTAAAGCCTTGAGTTGCTCAAGCAACCCGGCTGAATCTATTTCTTCCCTATTCTCCAGAGCTTGTAATTTAAGCGTCATCTCCAGCAGCACAATACTAAGGATATCCTGCATTTCCCTGTCAGGGAACTTTCTGCAATATGCTTTTACCCTCTCATCAATCTTATCGGCGGCAGCGCGGTACTTTGTTTCATCATCAGGAGAAACGCTGAACGGGTGCTTGCGACCGCCAATTGAAATTGTTATTCTCTGTTTTTCCATTCTACATATTGAGGAGCGCAATGCACTCATCTATTTGGGATATCAATTTATCTACTCTTTTTCTCGCTTCGGCATTCCCCCCATTATCTCCGGACGCCTTCATAGCCTCAACCAATTGTAAGTTGTCTATTTTGTTTTGCAGTGATTTTATTTTTTCGGTTAGTTCTAGTTCTTTTTGGGTTTTAAGTTCTAATTTAGCTTTGCAGTCAGAAAGTTTTTCCGATAGAGAATCGTTCTGAGCAACCACTTGCTCATATTGAGAAACCAACTTCTCAAATTTTGCTGTTATCCTGTCTATCAGTAAGTTACCTTCCATTTTGTAAATTATCGGTACAAATATACTAAAATTATTTCACAAAACACCAATTGCTCCCTTTTTGAGGAGTGACGGTCCCTTCTCTCATAAAGAAATTATAGAGAAGATCCCTGATTTCGGGGTATTTTGCGATTGTGTAAGTTTCGGGATCGGAGACGTCAATCCCGGCCCCGTTCTTCAGCAAATCTCCCCCTCCGCTCGCACGGTAAGAAGTCATTGCCACGTCGTATACTCTGTCATAGTCAAACGGGGTGCCGTCAGACATTGAAATCACCTCGATTCTACTGCCGTACGGCCTGTTCAGGTACACTTTGTAATCGAAACCTTTCGCAGAATCGTAATTGTAGGCAGGGCCTCTCCTGTTTATCCAGTTGTCATAAGAATACTCCAGGTAATTCACGATCTGCTCTCCGGTCATATGCACTACGTACAGCTGATTCTCATAAGGATAGAGTGTAAAGAGATCGTTATAAATCAAATCTCCGGCCTTTACGACACTGGTCCTTCCAAGGGGCGCTGCAAATGATACCTGAGCGCCTGTAGAAGAGAGCATGATATCGTGAAGGAGGTTGACGTATTTGCTCGGACCGTCCAGTACGTCTCCCAGATCAATATCTTCCGTAATCATGCAAACTTTCTTGACGGTAAAACTCTTGACTGTCAGATAATCTTTATAGAATTCTGCATCGTATTCAGGATCGGGATCAAGGGGTGCGGTCGGGACGAGTTCAGCTTCCACGTTTTTCGAAACCAGTACTCCATCCTTGAATTCAAGAGTGGCTGTTGCATGACCTACGTTTCTCGCATGGGAGCCCGGATTAAGCAAAATAACTTTTCCGTAAGGATTGTCAGCTTCCCGGACGGTAGCCCTGTGATCGTGGCCGCATATTACCAAATCCACTCCTCTCAGATTCTCTGCAAGGTATAAGGCAGGATTCTCAAAGTCGGAAGAAAGCCCCTCTCCCGTACCGCCGTGAATCGACACTACCACGACATCGGGATTCTCTTTACCCTTCACCCTGTCTACCAGTTCTTGGGTAATATCGGCTGCGAGGAAATCAAATCCGCTGTAGAGCCCGGGTGCAATCCAGCTTTTTATATTGGGGTTTGTAAGGCCGATTACGGCGATTTTGAGGCCGTTTCTCTTCAGGACGGTATATTCGTCAAAATATGGTTTTCCTGCGCCTGTGCCCCCCGTAACTGGGGTATTTGCGGCCAGCATAGGGATGCGGGTCTCTTTTCTGATTCTGTCATACACAGGATGGCCCGCCTCCACGTCATGATTGCCAGGGATAAGAGCGTCATAACCAAGGTATTTCGCTATTTTGCCGTACAGATGCTCTTCTCCGATAGCCACGTAGTTGTGAAAGTATGCGGCATTGTCCCCCTGCACGTTGTCTCCATTGTCAATCACTATCGCCTGAGGATCTTCAAGTCTGATTTTTTTCAAATACGTGGAAACCTTCGAGAGCGAAGCATCGTTCACTTGGGCTCCGACATATGTGGAATCGAAATATTTACCGTGGACGTCGGTAAGTGCAAGAATGTTGACGGCATAGACTCCGTCTCTGGGCTTCGAGCAACCTTGGATGAGCACCAGAGACAGAAACAGAGCTATTACCGTAAATCTTCTCACTTGCTATGCTTATTTTGATTATTCTTGATTGTATTGACTATCAATGCGATTGCACCGTCACCGGTTACGTTTCCTGCTGTTCCGAAGCTATCCATAGCGATGTACAATGCTATCATCAATCCCTGCATGTTAGGATCGAAACCGAGCATTGAAGCTATCAATCCGATAGCAGCCATAATTGCGCCGCCGGGTACACCCGGAGCTGCTACCATAGTGATTCCCAGCATCAGAATGAAACCTGCATAGACGTCAAGTCCCAAAGGCATTGCCATACTGAAGGAGATGGCATAAGCGCAGGCAACGATCTTGAGAATACTGCCGGACAGGTGGATGGTCGCGCAAAGAGGAATAGTGAAATCCGCTACTTCAGGATCCACTCCGTTCATCAACGCCCTTCTTCGAGTAACGGGGATCGTAGCCGCCGAAGACTGTGTACCCAAGGCCGTTGCATAAGCAGGGAGCATTGTCCACAATGCCTTGAAAGGATTCTTCTTGGCTATGATACCGGCTATGCAGAATTGGAAAATCAGGAAGACGATATGCATAGCGAATATGATGAGAATAACCTTGGCGAACATACCCAAAACTGCAAATACGGAACCTTCGGCACCCATTTTCAGGAAGATACCGAAAATGAAGAGTGGCAGGCACGGGATGATGACGCGGGTAATCACCACGTTGATAAGTCCTCTGAAGTCAATCATGAAATGCTTGAAAGTGCTTCCAGCCACGAACGTCAATCCCAGACCAATGACGAATGCCGTAATCAGGGCGGTGGTAACGCTCATAATCGGCGGCATATCGATTGTGAAATAAGGATCGATCGATACACTGTCAGCCACAATCTGCTGCATCATGGAAGGGCTGTTTCCAAGCACTGACGGGTACAAAGCGCTGCAGGTAAAATATGAGAAAAAGCCCGACAGCTCTGTTGACAGATAAGCTATTCCCACTGTTATCAAAAGCAGCTTACCGGCTCCAGTTCCAAGCTCTGTGATACCCGGAGCTACCAGACCGATAATCAACAGAGGAATTATCAAGCCTAGAAAATTGCTGAATATTGAATTGAAAGTAACGAATATCCTGACCGCCCATATGGGGGTAAAGAATGAAAAACCGACGCCCAAAGCGATTGCAATCAATACTTTGGGCAGCATTCCTATTCTTTTCTTTTCACTCATATATTATTTTGTTAAGAA
>JAFSTD010000106.1 GCA_017450655.1 Bacteroidales bacterium
ACTGCGAAGCAGTGTGGTCAGCGTTGTGTCCAAAGTGGGAGTGAGAATAAGTGGAACCGAGTAGATCGTGTGTGTGGTAACAAAGGTTAGTAGAGACGAAGAAGCTCAGGTATAGAGCCAGTAGAAGCGTACTCTTTATGTTGTTCTTTGTTATCATCCGTCTGCAAAGATATTAAAATGCAGACTATTCAAAAAAAGTGAGCTTTTTTGCAGAACGAATTCCGGTCAATTTGCCGTTGTAGACGACAAAACGTCCGTTTGACATGGTATGAATAACCGAAGAATTGAAAGAGGTCAACGGACTCCATCCGCATTTATAAGCAATCTCCGGAGTGCTTTTGCGCTTCATATCAAAAACCACCAGATCAGCGTAATAACCTGGTCTGAGATACCCCCTCTTCTCAATGTTGAAGCATTTTGCAGGAGAGTGCGACATTCTGTCGACGATTGTCTCCAGCTTGAAGACTCTCTGGCGTACAAGCTCCAGCATCATCAAAAAGCCAAACTGAACGTAAGGTGAACCGGAAGGAGACTGCAGATACGGAGAATTCTTCTCTGAAAGGAGATGCGGGGCGTGATCAGTCGAGATGGTTGAGATGATGCCCTTTCTGACCCCTTTTCTGATTGCCTTTCTGTCTTCGTACGATTTGATAGAAGGGTTGCACTTGATCAGCGGACCGTATTTTGCGGAATCATTTTCTTCGAAATAAAGATACCCCACACAGGCCTCGCCGGTAATTCTGTTTGATTTCAGGTGGGCTTCCTTGAGCATTTCCACCTCTTCTGCCGTGGAAATATGGGCTATATGAAGTCTGGTATTATTCTTCAGGGCAAACTTTATTGCAAAATCGGTGGACTTTATGCAGGCCTCACGGCTTCTGATCTCAGAATGCTTGGTAAACGGGATATCTTCTCCGAACCTCTCCTGAGCTTTTCTTAAATTCTCCTGAATGACGACGTTATCCTCGCAGTGAGCCACAATCGGGACTGGTGATTTGTGGAAGAGATGGTCTATAGCCGCAGGATCATCCAAAAGCATATTGCCTGTAGATGCGCCCAGAAAGACCTTTACTCCGCACACAGAATGAGGATCAAGCTTAACTATTTCATCAAGATTGTCGTCAGTCGCCCCCAAATAGAAAGAATAGTTCACCACCGAATCGTGAGATGCCGTAAGAAACTTGTCATCCAGCAAAGCCGTGTTGGTTACGGCAGGCTTGTTGTTCGGCATGTCGAAATAGGAGGTGACTCCTCCAAGGGCAGCGGCGGCGCTTTCCGAAGCGATGGTGGCTTTCTCCGTAGCTCCGGGCTCTCTGAAATGGACGTGAGTGTCGATTATTCCGGGAGCCACGTACAGCCTGCACAAGTCTATAACCTGATCAGCCCGTGAGGAATAATTCTTCTCTTTCTCCGGAGAATCCCCACAGGAATAATCATATACATCTACGATAACCTCATCTTCAATGTAAATACCACCTTTGAAAATGACATTCTCGTTGACAATGGTACCATTTTTCAAAAGACAGGATGACATTGTGCTATTTTTTGCGCGGTATAATTCTTCTGAATCTGAGCTTTAATACACCCCAAAAAGCTTCCCCGAAAATACCGGAAGACATTTTTGAGACACCCTTCGTACGGTCCACAAAAATGATGGGGACCTCCGCCAGCTTGAAGCCCAGTTTGCTGGCTGTGTACTTCATCTCTATCTGGAAACCGTACCCCTTCATTTTGATGCGGTCAAAGTCGATGGTCTCCAGAACATCTCTTGTGTAGCATATGAAACCGGCGGTAGTGTCGTAGATCTTTATTCCGAGCACAAATCTCACGTATGAGGATGCATAATACGACATGATAACCCTGCCGATCGGCCAGTTGATTACGCTTATTCCGTTACAGTAGCGGGATCCGATTGCGACCTGTGCGCCTTGATTCAGGCAGGCATCATACAGGCGGGGAAGATCGTCAGGATTGTGGGAGAAGTCGGCATCCATTTCGAATATATAATCGTATCCGTGCTCGACCGCCCATTTGAAACCGGCGATATATGCCGTTCCAAGCCCTAATTTTCCGCTACGTTCAACAATGAAAAGAGATTCGGGGAATTCTTTCATCAACCCCTTTACGATGTCGGCTGTGCCGTCCGGAGAACCGTCATCTATGATGAGAATGTGAAAATCATCTTCGAGACTGCGAACTTTACGAATGATAGCCTCTACATTTTCCTTCTCGTTGTACGTAGGAATAATTACTACCTTTTTCATAGCCTACCAAAGGTAATAAAAAAACTCAAAAATTCAAACTAAGGCCGATGCGCTGGCGTTGAAGGTCAACGTCAACTACCTTAACTTCAACATGTTGATGTATCTTGAGAACGTCCGCCGGTTTGGTCACGAATTTCTTGCCCATTCTGGACACGTGGATCAGGCCGTTCTGCTTGATGCCTATATCCACGAAGGCTCCGAAATCGGTAATGTTGGTCACTATACCCGGAAGAATCATCCCCACCCTCACGTCTTCGATGGTGCTGATTTCATCGGAGAATGCAAATGTCTGAATCTCCTGACGAGGGTCTCTTCCCGGCTTGGCCAACTCCTTTCTAATGTCAGTGAGTGTATCCATACCGGTGTCGGAAGTAACGTACTTCTTCAGATCTATTTTGGAGATTAACTCCTCGTTGCCAATAAGGTCCGTTACTTTGCAACCCAGGTCTGCAGCCATCTTCTCCACGATGTGATAACTCTCGGGATGTACCGCTGAGTTGTCCAAAGGATTGGACGCTCCGGGAATACGGAGGAATCCGGCGCATTGCTCGTAAGCCTTGTCTCCCAGTCTTTTTACCTTGGTGAGCTGCTTACGGGAGCTGAAAAC
>JAFSTD010000107.1 GCA_017450655.1 Bacteroidales bacterium
ATAGCGGAGAGGCTGGTGTGCCTGTTATAAAAAAAGTGCCGCGGAACGCAGCACTTTTAATGTATCTTCAAATCTTAAAGCTCGTCGAAATCCACGTCTGAGAACGACTTCTGAGGGGTACTCACATCAGGAGCGCCTGACAGCTCCGAAGGATCGAAAGATCTCTCTTCCGGGTTGCGAGCCTCTATTACATTGCAGTGAGCCTTTATATAATCGACGACTTCCTTGAGTCCTTCGTTGAATTTCTCAAAATCCTCTTTGTACAGAAAGATTTTGTGCTTGTCATATACATATCGGCCATCCTTCTCTATTCTGCGTTTGCTCTCCGTGATTGTGAGGTAATAGTCTTGCCCCTTGGTGGCTTTAACATCGAAGAAATATGTCCTTTTCCCGGCCCTGACAGGCTTAGAATATACGTCATCGCCATTATGGTCTTGGAGTACAGGATTATCGTAGTCTTCGTAAAACATATCTGGTTTTTTAGAATTTCTTCTACAAAGATAAAATTTTTTTCCACTTATAATGTATCTTTGTGTAATATTTAATAAAAATATTATGCTGAGTCGCAGGTTAATACGTATTAAAACCTTCAAAGTTCTTTTTTCATACGAGTTTTCTGAGACAGGGGTTGTGGATGATGCGCAGAAGGAACTGTACACCTCTTTTGAAGAATGTCGAAAGCTCTATTATTTTCTGTTCAACATATGCTTTCCTATAGTGAGAATAGCCGGAGACAGAATAGAGGCTCTGAAGAACAAATTTCATCCGACTCAGCAAGAAGCAAATCCCAATTACAAGTTTGTCAACAACTCCTTTGTGGAATTTCTCGGTAATGAGAAGGAATTCTGCAAAATCTGCGAAAAGCAAGGTCTTTCATGGGCTGAATACGACGTCTTCCTGAAAAGGCTGTACAATTCTATAGCATCGTCGGAGTATTATCAGGAATACATGAATTCCGAAGAGTCTTCTTTCGCTCAGGATTGTCAGTTGTTCAAGAGAATTTTTGAAGAGGAGTTTGAGGACAATGAGATGCTGGAGAAGATTCTGGAGGAGAAATCAATCTACTGGACAGACGATCTGTCATATGTTCTGAATCTGATTATCTGGGCTCTGGACAATATCTCGAAGACTCGCAAGTTCAATTATCCAGATTTGTTCATCAAGGAAGATGACGAGGATTATGCGGTGAGACTGCTTCGCGCGGCAATCTTGAATTATGACGACTATATGAAGCTCATAACCGAGAATCTTGCCAACTGGGATTCTGACCGTCTGGTATCGACAGACGCTGATCTGATAGTTCTGGGACTTGCGGAAGCCGTAACTTTCCCGGAAATACCTCTGAAAGTGACAATAAACGAATATGTGGAGATATCAAAATACTACAGCACTCCGAATAGTCGTATATTTGTCAACGGCCTGCTCGACAAACTTATTCAGCAGAAGCTGAAAAGCGGTGAGATAGTCAAGACCGGACGCGGTCTGCAGGACGGTGAAACCAAGAATTAATCTTAAAATTATTGTAATATGAATCTTTATGTAATGCTTCAGGCTGCAGGCGCAAATGCAGCGCAAGGACAAGGCGGCAGCTGGTCTTTTATGTTGATGCTGGTTTTGATATTTGTTGTGATGTGGCTATTCATGATCCGTCCTCAACAGAAGAAACAGAAAGAAATCGACAAATTCAGAGCAGGTCTCAAGAAAGGGGATAAAGTGGTAACTATCGGCGGTATCTACGGTACCGTAGTCGAGGTGAAAGATAAAACTCTCCTTCTTCAAGTTGACACTGACGTGAAAATACGCGTTGACAAAGCATCCGTTGTAAACGATTTTTCCGATACTGCAAATCAGTAATAAATCATAAATGTCCGAGAAATCCAACATAAAACAGTTTGGCGGTGAATGGGCACTTATACTCCTTTCATTGCTTATAGCTTTTTTGATATGGTTCCTCTATACTCTGTCAGTCTCCTATTCGGCTTTCTTTGAATATGAGGTGGAAGCGACCACCAACATTGAAGGCCATGCTCCTGTGGCAATTGCCGAGGAGGTATTGGTGCTGAGAGGGAGGGGGCCGGGTTTCTCCATTCTTAAAAACAGACTTTATCGCAGCAATGCGGAGAAAATCAGACTGCAGATTGACGCTTCGCTTTTTGATGAATTGAAAGATTCTCCCGACACTTTTTCCATAAGCAAGGAGAATCTTTTCCAACCGCTTGTAAAAGAGCTCGGTAAAGTGTATGAAGTGGAATACATCGAGACTGAAAGCCTGAGATTCGTCTTTCCGTCCCAAACATACAAAAAGGTTCCTCTTGTCGCTCAGTCCGACGTTTCTTTCGATGGTCAGTATATGCAGGTAGGGGATCTGGTCCTTTCTCCCGATTCGGTTACCGTTTACGGAGCTACGGAAGATCTAGTCAATCTGAATTCGGTTAACACGAGAATAATAACGCTCAACGGCGTCAATAAAACTGTTCACGGCATCGTGCAGATAGAACCGTTAAAAGGTTTCAGAATCGCTGAAGATCACGCTTCTTACACGATCAACGTTAGCAGGTTCGTGGAGAACAAGGCGACAGTTACACTGGAAGTGATCAATTTGCCTGCTGGCACTACACTCACCATTATCCCTTCACAGATAACAGTTTATTACAGAATCCCGTTTAACAGCCGTGAAGTTGAAAAGAGCGATGCTCCTTCATTCGTTGTGGATTATAAAGACTATATATCTTCACGTTATGGGGTGGTGGTCCCGAAATTGCTGGACTATAGCGGAATGCTCTTATCATACAGGCTGGAACCTCAGGTGGTTGAATGTATTCTAACCAATTAAATGAACCCTAAAGTCATAGTCTGCACCGGAGGAATCGGCAGTGGCAAAACTGACGTTACCACCGCCTTTTCTGCTTTGGGGTATCCCGTTTACAACTGTGATGTGAGGGCAAAGGATCTTTACGACGAGGATCCTGCTCTGTTAAAAAAAGTTGCAGATATCGCCGGAAATGATATATTGAAGAACGGGAAGCTTGACAGAGCTGCTCTTGCAGAGAAAATATTCAAAGACAACGACTCTCTGCAGCGAATTGAGCGGGTTGTGCATCCGGCAGTTATAGAGGATTTCGAAAAATGGAAAAAAAGTCAGAATTCTCCGATTGTCATTTTCGAATCCGCATTATATTTTGAGAAAAAAAATTTGCATTCTTTGTCCGATTATGTTATACTGATGACAGCTTCTGAGGAGGTGAGGGTGCAAAGGGTTGTGAAGAGAGATTCAATCAGCGAGCAGCAGGTCAGACAGAGGATGGCTAACCAGCTGCCTGACAGTGCTAAAATACCCAAGGCTGATTGGGTGATCGATACCGATGACAAACATCCGGTATTGCCACAGATTTTGAATATAATTGATAAAATAACAAATAATGGAAAAAACAGATCTTAAGAAGGTGCTTTCTGTATCGGGGCAACCTGGCTTGTGGCAATATCTTGCACAGGCTAAAAATGGAGTTATTGTAGAATCATATGTTACGAAGCACAGAACACAGTTTGGATCAAACGCCAGAATAACTACTTTGGAAGATGTGTCAATTTATACGAATTCAGGCGAAGTGACTCTCAAACAAGTGTTCCTGGATATGAAAGCAAAGCTTGGAGACAAAGAGGCTCCGAGTTCAAAATCTGACGAAAAAGCGATCAAGGCTTTCTTCGCAGAGGTTATTCCTGAGTACGATCAGGACAAATTCTATGTATCACATATGAAGAAAGTCCTCGATTGGTATAATGTTCTCAATGCGTATGCATCGATAGATTTTGTGGAAGAAGAAGAGCAGGTTGAGGACAAGTCTAAGGAGAATGCTGAGGAGACTTCCAAGGAGGCTCCTAAAAAGACAGCCGTTAAGAAAGAAACTACTAAAGCTAAAGCCGCTGCAGGCACAAAGGCTGCTTCTAAAGCAACAAGCGCAAAGTCAACCACGACCAAATCCGCCGCTCCTAAGAAAACTACCAGGTCTGCTCACATTAAAGCAAGCTAAAGTTTAAAAAGTGAAAGTTCAATTAATTACTCTGGGCTGTTCAAAGAACAGGGTTGATTCTGAACACCTTCTCCGGCAGATGAAGGGCAACGGGCTTACGGTCGTCCCTGAATCGGAGTCGATAGAAGGTGCCGATTTGGATGCCATCGTAATAAATACGTGTGGCTTCATACAGGATGCTAAAGAGGAATCAATAGATGCGATTTTTACCGCCGTAGAGCTTAAAAGAAGACAGCTGGTTCGAAAGGTATATGTTTTTGGCTGTCTTTCAGAGCGTTATCGCGACGAATTAATTGCTGAGATTCCTGAGGTGGACGCTTTCTTCGGTGTATCGGATACCGATAAGTTGTTGGAGGCGCTGGGCGCTCACTACAACAGAAGATTCGCTCAAGAAAGAGTCCTTACTACACCGTCACACTACGCATATTTGAAGATTTCTGAGGGGTGTAACAGGAAGTGTGCGTATTGTGCTATTCCGGGTATCAGAGGCGGTTACAAGTCAGTTCCGATGGAACTGTTGGTGAAAGAGGCGCAAGGTCTCGCAAGAAAAGGTGTCAAGGAGCTTATAGTAGTGGCGCAGGATACAACCTATTACGGGTTGGACATATATGGGAAGAGAATGTTGGCTTCGTTGCTCCGTACTCTTGCAGCTGTTGAAGGAATAGAGTGGGTAAGACTGCTTTATTCTTATCCCGCAGACTTTCCCGATGAGGTTTTGGAGGTAATCGCCGGCAACGACAAGATTTGCAAATACATCGACATCCCTCTTCAACACTCTTCAAGCAAGGTCCTTTCTGCAATGAAACGCAATATTGACGATAAGCAGACCAAGGAGTTGATCAAGAAGATCCGCAAGGCAGTGCCGGGAGTCGTATTGCGCACCACCCTGATGGTAGGCCATCCTTTTGAGGGAGCCGCCGAATTCAAGGAATTGTTGTCGTTTGTAAAGTCCGCCCGTTTCGAAAGATTGGGAGCCTTTACCTACTCTGAGGAGGATGGAACCTACGGGGCCCGTTTCTATAAAGACACCATCTCGGAGAGGGTAAAACAGGAACGGTTCAATCAGTTGCTGGAACTTCAGACTGACATTTCTCTGGACTTTAACCAGACTCGTGTGGGGAAGAAGGAGAGAATAATCATCGACTACTATGAGGACGGCGTAGCCCACGGACGTTCTCAATATGAAGCCCCTGAAGTGGACGGTGAGATTCTGATAGAATGCAAACCGTCTGACGTAAAAGTGGGAGAATTCGTTTTTGCAAAAATTACAGAGGCCGAGTGCTATGACTTGAAGGCCGAACTGATAAAACAATAAGATTATGTTACTGGAGAATAAAGTTGCTTTGATTACCGG
>JAFSTD010000108.1 GCA_017450655.1 Bacteroidales bacterium
ACGGTGTGTTCAAAAGACCTGGCGATATCGTACCCTTTTCCGGTCGAACCGGTGAGAGGATATGAGAGACCTCCGGTAGCGACAATTACGGCTGATGCATTTATCGCCTGTATATTCAGCATGTCGCCGATTCTCCGGTTATAAATGCATCTGTAAGCATTCTCTACCCTCATGATCTTCACAATGTCACTGTTGTAGAAAATGTCGATCCCCAAAGAAGCCATTCTGGCTACCAGAACATCCACTACGCTTGCTGCGGACATAGATTCCGGGAAGACTCTCTGCCCCTGGGTCACTACTGTAGGAAGACCTATTTTATTGAAAAAGTGGACAGTGTCTTTATTGGAGAAATTATAGAATGCGCTCTTTATGAAATTAGCTTTCGGATGAATATGGGAAGAGAATTCCGCCCAGCTCTTCGTATTGGTGATGTTGCAGCGGCCTTTGCCCGTAATCAGCACTTTACGTCCGCAGGAACTCTTCTTCTCAATGACGACAACGTTGCCACCTGCTTCAGCCGCTTTGATGGCGGCCAACATTCCCGCCGCTCCACCGCCTATAACAGCTATATCATACTGTACATTCATATTTATCTGTTTATAACTCCACTTCCAACCATCTCTGAATCAGTGGTGTACCATGCAGCAAACTGTCCTGCCGTAATACCCCTCTGAGCCTCTTCGAACAGAATGAACATCCCGTCTTCACGATAGATTAAACGTCCTTTCTGAAGAGGCTGACGGTATCTGATTCTCACCAGATAATCACGTTCTTCACCCTCCTTCATCTCCAAATCGGGACGGATCCAGTGCACTTCTTCGGGCAGTATTCTGAGGGCTTTTCGATAGAGTCCCGGATGGGACTGTCCCTCTCCTACATAAATGACATTGTTCTCTATATCTGTAGAAATAATGAAGAGCGGCTCCGCGTGGCCGCCGATATTCAATCCTTTTCTCTGTCCGATCGTATAGAATTGAGCCCCCTGATGCTTCCCTATCACCTTTCCGTCCGACTTTCTGTAAGATACCGGCAAGGCAAGTTCTGCCAACGGAGTATTCTCAGGCATAACAGGACAGTTATCCCTGAAAATTTCAACCACATCTCCCTCTTTTGCTTTGAGTTTCTGCTGGAGAAAAACGGGCAGGTCCACCTTTCCGACAAAGCAGATTCCTTGAGAATCCTTCTTCTCGGCACTTGGAAGACCGGCTTCACGGGCAATGCGGCGAACTTCAGGTTTCAAAAGGTGTCCTATCGGGAAAAGAGCCCTGGACAACTGCTCCTGATTCAAACCGCACAGGAAATAACTCTGATCCTTGTTGGGGTCCGAGCCTGCCAGAATCCTGAATATTGTAGTCCCGTGTTCGTCCACAAATTCTTCCTTTCTGCAATAGTGTCCCGTCGCCACGTAATCGGCTCCGAGTTCCAATGCGCATTTGAGAAAAGCGTCGAACTTGATCTCGCTGTTGCAGAGAACGTCAGGGTTGGGTGTTCTGCCGCGTTCATACTCACTGAACATATAATCCACCACCCTTTTGCGGTATTCTGAGGATAAATCCACGAAGTGGAAATCGATGCCTATTTTCTTTGCAACCATCTCGGCCACAGCCCTTTCCTCCTCCCACTCGCAATCGCCGTGAAGGGTGCCCGTGGCATCATTCCAGTTCTGCATAAAAATAGCGAAGACGTCGTGTCCGGCTTGCTTTAACAAATATGCCGCAACGCTGGAATCAACTCCGCCTGACAGACCGACTGCTATTCTCATTTTTGGTTATTATAAAAAATACTCTAAATTTGCATCGGGTAAGTCGTGTACGACCAGCTCCCTCCGAACTCCCCCAGGGCAGGAATGCAGCAAGGGTACGAGGTTGTAGCGGTGCGATATACGTAGCTTACCCTTTATTTTTTACTCCTTCGGACACGAATGCTTTTCTCTTACAAATTTAACTAAATTTGTGGAAGAATTGGATGCGCATGCGTTTTTTTAAAAGATATCTTCTTGCCTCATTGGTATTTATATCTGCCGTTACTTCTATGTACGGGCAGACCTACGAGCTCTACATCGAGAAGCACAAGGATATAGCCATCGACCAGATGAAAAAAACAGGCATCCCTGCCAGCATCACTCTTGCCCAGGCCTGTCTCGAATCTGCATACGGCACTTCAGTCCTTGCAACGAAAGCCCACAATCATTTCGGCATCAAATGCCACGACTGGACGGGAGAGAAGTTCGTCTACAATGATGAAGAAGGCGCATCATGCTACCGAAGCTACAAGAAGGATGAGGAATCATTTCAGGATCACTCCGATTTCCTGCGATATCGCGACAGGTATGCTTTCCTCTTTGACTTGAATCCGACAGACTATAAATCCTGGGCGTACGGGCTCAGGCAAGCCGGTTATGCCACTGACCCTCAGTATCCGACCAAACTGATTGCCCTGATTGAGAAGTATCAGCTGTATAAATATGATACTCAAATAGATAAAGATGCACTTCCTCCTACCCCTACCGAAGCCGAGACTAAAGAGAAGATTGTAGTGGACAAAGGCAACATTCTCTATAAGATATCTTTGGAAAGGGAAGTTTTCAGCACAAACGGAGTCAGTTTCATAGTTGCGGACGGTTACGAAACGTTCGGTTATCTGGCCAAAGAATACAACCTGTTCAAACGGGAGCTCCTCAGATACAACGATCTGAAGAAAGACGGAGATATAGAAGCCGGGACGGTGATTTACCTGCAGCCTAAGAAGAATCAGGCGGCCAGCCATCTGGACAAGCACGTAGTCGAAGAGGGTGAGACAATGTATTCTCTAAGTCAGAGATATGCCGTAAAACTCTCTTCACTCTATAAAATCAACAATATGGCCAAAGGTCAGGAACCTGCTGCCGGAGCCATTATAAAACTTAGAAAATGAGAAAAAAAGGTATTGTCTGGCTTTGTCTGGCCATAGCTTTCATAGCCGCAGCAATTGCGGTCATCATCTATTATTACAGATTCTACAAGCCGAATTCAGTTGGAAACGAAGCCGTTTTGTACGTATATCACAATACTGACTATCAAGGACTTCTAGACACCCTTGCCTCTTCAAACACCCTTATCAGCCTCTCCACATTCGACAAGGCTGCCAGAAAGATGGGTCTGGACACTACCATCAAAGCCGGACGTTATATTCTCGAAGAAGGAATGAACAACAAGGCTATCGTGAGAACCTTTGCCAACGGGTGGCAGAAGCCTATGAATTTCACTCTTAGAGGCTATATCAGGAGCTATGAACAGATGGCAGGCTATCTTGGGAAAAGATTGGAATGCGACTCCGTATCCTTCAGCAAAGCCATTTACAATCTGCAACTTACAGAAGAGCTTGGCTTTGAGCCTGAGACTTATTTCGGAATGTTCATTCCGAACACTTACGAGGTCTACTGGACAATAACCCCTGAAGATTTTCTAAGGAGAATGAAGAAGGAGTACGACTCTTTCTGGAATGACTCCAGAAAGGCCAAGGCAGCCGCTCTGAACATGACTCAGGATCAAGTATCGACACTGGCTTCCATTGTGATAGAGGAGACAAAATATGAACCCGAAATGCCTACGATTGCCGGTGTTTATCTGAACAGACTGAGAATAGGAATGCCTCTTCAGGCAGATCCTACGGTGATATTTGCCTTAAATCAGGAAGAAAGGGTGACCAGGCTTCTCAACAAGCATCTGAAGATTGACAGCCCTTACAATACCTACACCCACAAGGGATTGCCTCCCGGCCCTATCACAATTGCTCCTCCGGTGGCTATTGATGCCGTCCTTAATCCTGACACGCACGGATATCTGTACTTCTGCGCCAAGGAGACCTTTGACGGGCAGCACAATTTTGCAAAGACATACTCAGAGCATTTGAGGAATGCCCGTGCATATCAAAGGGCGCTGACTGCCAGACAAAGAGCGCAGGCAACCGGAAATCTTCCTAATCTTTAGAATGTTTCTTCAGAGGAATGTCGAAAGTGAGACCGTCATCTGACAGGAAGGTCTCGGAGAATTCTTCCCTTGCCTGAGACAACAACACGTGAAGATCCGGATAACGGGTAGAATAGTGCCCCAGAACCAATTTTCCGACCTTGGCCTTGCGGGCATCCACGGCCGCCTGTCTTGCAGTGGAATGGAAAAACTCTATGGCTTTCGCCTCTTTATCGTCTCCGAAGGTGGCTTCGTGATAGAGAAGGTCCACCCCTTTAATCCACTCAGTCAGTTCAGGGAAAGGCATTGTATCGCTGCAGTAAGCGAAACTCCGGGGTTCATACGGAGTATATGTAAAATTCTTCGCTTCAAGCAATTCTCCATCCTCTCTCAGTACGTCACAGCCCTTTTTCAACTGCGCTATTTCGGCCAGTGAAAGATTATGCTTTTCTATCTTCTTCTTGCGGATATTGCTTGCGGGGACCTTCTCGCGAAAGATGTATCCGTAAGTCTCTATCTTATGAACCAGAGGAAAAGATTCAATGTAGAATGAGCGGTAAGAGAGAACCGTCGCAGGCTCCTTGTTCGAGAGAGGCAGATAGCTTATGACAAACTTCATCCCCTCTGCAAAATGTTCATTGTAGAAATTGAGAATCGGTCTGAATGATTCCGGTGCGACGATTGTCAGAGGAGCCGTTCTGCCCAAAAGCGTCATGGTGCTTATAAGTCCGAAAATGCCGAACATATGATCTCCGTGAATGTGGGAAATGAGAATCCCCTCAATCTTCACCGGAGATATACCGTGGCGGCACATCTGGACCTGACACCCTTCACCGCAGTCAATCAAAAACAAGTGCCCGCGAATATTTATCACGTGGGCACTTGAATATCGTTTGGGATTTGGGAGGGCCGAAGCCGTTCCCAATGTTGTCAGTTTGAATTCCAATGTTACTCTGCAGTTTTTTCCATTTCGCTCTTGAGCTCTGCAAGTGCTGAAATGTCACCTAAAGTAGTCTTTTCAAGATTAGATTTCAGCTTCTTGACAGCTTTCTGAGTTGAAGCTTCTTCTTTGCTTTGCTCTGCAGCTTCAGCCTTCTTCTCATCCTCGAATGTACGTGTGTGGCTCAAAGAGATCTTCTTGCTTGACTTGTTGAATTCGAGAACTTTGAAAGGCAGAACATCACCTGAAACAGCTTTGGTACCGTCTGCTTTCACGAGGTTTCTTGAAGTAGCATAGCCTTCAATACCGCCTTCCAGAGAAACGGTAGCGCCTTTCTCAGTAACGTTGGCAACTGTACCGTTGTGAACGGAACCTACGGTGTAGATGTTCTCAAACTCTTCCCATGGGCTCTCTTCCAATTGTTTGTGGCCAAGGCTGAGACGACGGATGTTTTGATCTACGTCAAGAACAACTACGTCAAGCTGGTCACCGATGCTTACCATTTCGCTAGGGTGATTGATCTTCTTAGTCCAGCTGAGATCACTGATGTGTACAAGACCTTCAACGCCTTCGTTAAGCTCTACGAATACACCGAAGTTGGTGATGTTGCGTACGGTTGCAGTATGTTTAGAATTGATTGGATATTTCTCAAGAATGTTCTCCCATGGATCCGGTTTAAGGTGTTTGATACCAAGAGAGATTTTACGCTCTTCGCGATCGAGAGTAAGAACGACTGCTTCAACTTCGTCACCTACTTTGAAGAAGTCCTGTGCACTGCGCAGGTGGAGACTCCAGCTCATTTCTGAAACGTGGATGAGACCCTCTACGCCCGGTTGAATCTCAACGAATGCACCGTAATCTGCGATAACGACAACTTTACCTTTAACCTTGTCACCAACTTTGAGGTTTGGATCCAAAGAATCCCAAGGATGTGGAGTAAGTTGCTTGAGACCAAGAGCGATACGCTTCTTAACGTCGTCAAAGTCAAGGATTACGACTTTGATCTTTTGATCGAGTTGAACGATCTCCTCAGGGCGGTTGATTCTACACCAGCTAAGGTCGGTGATATGGATAAGACCGTCAACACCGCCAAGGTCAACGAATACTCCGTAAGAAGTGATGTTCTTGACAACACCTTCAAGGATCTGACCTTTTTCAAGCTTGCCGATAATGTCAGCTTTCTGAGCTTCGATCTCAACTTCGATAAGAGCCTTGTGAGAAACGACTACGTTACGGAATTCACTGTTAATCTTGACGATCTTGAATTCCATAGTTTTGTTAACGTATACGTCATAGTCACGAATAGGCTTAACATCTATTTGTGAACCAGGCAAGAATGCTTCGATACCGAATACATCAACGATAAGACCACCTTTAGTGCGGCATTTGATGAAACCGTTAACGATTTCGTCTTTCTCGTATGCCTCATTTACTCTGTCCCAAGAGCGCAATGAACGGGCGCGTTTGTGAGAGAGAATCAATTGGCCTTTCTTGTCTTCTGCTGTTTCAACATAAACCTCAACCTTATCACCAACCTTCAAATCAGGGTTGTAACGGAATTCGTTAATGCTGATAACACCTTCGCTCTTGTAACCGATGTTTACGATTACTTCGCGTTTGTTGATTGCTACTACCGTACCCTCTACAACTTCATTTTCGCTGATTCTTGAAAGGGTTTGCGCGTATGCCTCTTCAGTAGCGGCTTTGTCGACACCGGCTTCGGTACCATTTTCGAATGCGTCCCAGTCAAAATCTGCGTTAGCATCTTTTACGGGAGCTTTTTTAGAAGCTTTTGGAGCAGCTTTCTTTGTTTTTGGAGCTTTTTCTGTTTCAACTTCTGCTGCCTCTACAGGGGCTTGTTCTACAGGAGTCTGTTCTACAGCGGCTTGCTCTACAGGAGCTTGCTCTTCTTGCTCAACGGTTGTTTTTGCTTTTGCCATGTTTTTTTTAATTAGTTAATTAACAAGGAGTTAGACATTATTTATTAACCCTTCCTTCCGGAAGGGGTTGCAAATATAGATATTTTTGATTGAAAAACAAACAATTACACCATTCGTTTACGGCGGAAAATCAATATTACCACCGCAACGATGATGAGCATCAGAGCGCCGACCAGAATAATGTCCTTGAAGCCGCCCAGAAGAGGGAGTTGAAGATTCATTCCGTAGATACTGGCAATCAATGTCGGAGGCATCAGAAGAACTGACACGAGAGTGAAGATCTTCATGATCTTATTCTGCTCGAGATTGATAAGACCGAGCACTGTATTCTGCAGATAATCAAGCCTTTCAAAACTGAAATTAGTGTGGTTGATCAGAGAAGATATATCTTTCAGCAGAATGTTGAGTCTGTTGTTGATTTCATCAGGAGTCTTGTCACTCTTGAGAATACTGGAAATCATTCTCTGTTTATCTACAATATTCTCCCTTACCAACATCGTGTTCTCCTGAAGTTGGTTGATATCGATCAGGAATTCGTTTCCGACGTCTTCACCCAGACTGACTCTCTTGCTGTACTGCTCTATCTCCTTGGACATCAACTCAATCATATCGGCATCCAAATCGACGCGGTTCTCGAGAATTCCTGCCATAACGTGGAATCCCGTAGGATAGACTCTGTGTCCCGACACGATTCTGCGCTGAATGTCGGTGAAACTGCGGAGAGGAACCTGTCTTACCGAAGTGATTACGTTCTTTGTCAGAATGAAAGATACTGACTCCATGGAATAATTCTCCGGAGAAGGCATCAGGAAGTTCGTATTGATAAAGATGGAATTCTCATTCTCGCTGTAACGAGATGAACTCTCGATCTCTTCAGCCTGAGCCCTGCTCTGCAAAGTGGTATCCAGAAACGCCTCTACTGCACGTTTCTCATCTCCTGAAGGATCAAAAAGATCCAGCCACAGCACGTCATCGAGGCGCAGTGAAGTCAGGATTTGAACATCTTCAGATGTCTGTATTATGTTTTCAGCTGTTTTGTAGAAAATTGCGATCATGGCCTAACTCTTTTAAGTGAATTACTTTGTTGTCTCATTGCAATACACTATTTGGGTCGGGCTCTCAGCCCCACCCTACGAGTTGGATCGTGGACTCGTTTTTACGAATTTTGTGTTCAAAACACAGATCATTTCTACAACTTCATTGAATTTTTGCTGTGCAAAGATAAACAATATTTTCAAATTGCAAACGGCTGCCTGTTCACAATGGACTTTCCCAATGTAAGTTCGTCGGTGTATTCCAGGTCATCCCCGAAACCGACACCCCTCGCGATTGTTGAAATCTTCACATCGTACTGGGCAAGTTTTCTATAGAGATAAAAGGCGGTAGTCTCGCCTTCCATAGACGTACTAAGCGCCATAACTATCTCATTTATACCGCCGTTAGCAACTCTCTCCACCAGTTTGTCTATGGTAAGGTCAGACGGACCGATCCCGTCAATCGGAGAGATTATTCCGCCCAGAACATGGTACAGCCCGTTGTATTCTCCGGTATTCTCTATACTCAGAACGTCGCGCTGACTTTCGACTACGCAAACGATTGAAGAATCCCTTTTTTCATCGTCGCAGACAGGACAAGTGCCGTCATCCGTAATCATATTGCAGATTGGGCAGTACTTTATTTCCTTGCGGAACTTCACTATGGACTCTGCAAACCTTTCAACGTTTGCCTCATCCTCTTTGAGAAAATTCAACGCAAGCCTCAACGCACTTTTGCGACCTATTCCCGGAAGAGTCGAGAGGCTCTCCACAGCATCTTCCAACAGTTTTGACGAATAATTATTCTTAAACATTTTTCAAACTTTCCACAGCTTTATGGACCGAGCCATACTTGAGTAATAATTGTTTTGCAAGATTATAATCGGAGATTCCGGCTTCTATCATAACGGCATTAATACCCTTCTCCATCAGCGCGTCAGCCTGTTTTACAGCTGCACCAACTTCCGCATCCACACCCGATACACTCTTCTCGAGCATCTCCTTGACCAGCTGTATCGTCAGACTCTCCGTCCCGGGATTCCGGACTGGGCCGATCAAAGGGACAATGGAGAACATGACTACGTCGGTTATCACTGAAGCGGGATTGAATGTCAGGCAGGCTGTCGTCAAGCCTCTTCTGGATGCCGTCCGCAGGAGAGAAAGCAGGTTATTGTTGCTACCCGAAGGGGATATTATGAACAGAAAGTCATTACTGCCCATCTGAGCTGCGTTAAAGTCATGGGCAGCATTGTCATCTTCAAAAAGAATAACGTTGCCGCCGGATTGCCTGCATTCGGCCATGGCCTCCGCAACCCTCTCTATCTGAGGGAGACAGCCGGTCAGAGCATCCACGGTCTTTGAATACTCGCTACTCATATTCGACAGTATGGTCTTTATGCTAGCCATAATACTCTATCAATCCCTCTATCGGTTTACCGATTATTCTGCCGAGGGTCATCCCGTTTTTCTCTATCGCCTCCTTCAGATAATCCTTATAGTTCACCGCTATTGACCCTACAAAATTAACAGCATATTTTCCGTATTGGTAATGCTTGACGTTGCGGTTCAGAAATGCGTCGAAAGAATTCTTTATAAGGCTCGCGATATAAGGGTTTTCCTTATGATGGAGAATGAATGGGGAGAATGAAGCCAGGAACCTGCCCGGAAGAGGTTCTTTGTACACTTTTCTGACTATCTCGGGGTAATCCAGGTTGAATTCTTCTACGAACGCCTTATTTATCTCATCAGGGATAAGCCCCTTGATAAAATCTGAAACGAGCAGCTTACCCATATAGGCTCCGGAAGCCTCGTCTCCGAGAATGAAACCTCCCGCCTTGACGTTGTCGGCAATTTTCGTCCCATCGTAGAAACAGCTGTTTGATCCGGTCCCGAGAATGCAGACGATTCCGGGGTTATTGCCGCAGACAGCTCTTGCGGCACCCGTCATATCACTATCACATATAACTTTTGCCTTTGGAAAAACTGAAGCGAGATATTCTGCCATGGAAGAATCCAGAACTCCGGCGCCATAGAAACATACCTCGTCCGGCTGAGCTTTCAGCAACGGAAGAACCTCATTCTCAAGCACCTTTAAAATCTCCTGTGCGGTGCTGAAAACGGGATTGAGGCCGTCCGTAGAGAATACCGACGGTTTTTCTCCCGGTGAAACGACAGCCCAATCGGTTTTCGTAGAACCGCTGTCAGCCAAAAGTATCATATTCTTATTCCCTCCTTTTTCCATTTATTTAAACCCACGATTGATGAAAGTACATATACGGAGTACAGTACGGCCGTCCAGTGGAAGCCTATGTAAATATAGAATGCAACCGACAGAACATCAGATATTAACCAAACATACCAATTCTCTATGTACTGGCGTGAAAGATAGAACATTCCCAGCATGGCTGCAACTCCGAGAGCAGCATCTGGGATCGGATACGGATCACCGAGACCCGAATTGACCATTGCGACCACTACCGTCAGAACGAGAGTGGACGACAATGAAAACCACAGTACCCTGCGGGTGAGTTTTCTTATCTGAATCTTCTCGTCGTGCCCCTCTTTTTTGACCTCCCTCTTCACCTTTACATACTGGAAAAGCCCGTAAACCGAGATGGCTATGTTGTAGATATCCATCGCCAGAAGGGCATACAACTTGGTGTCAGCATAAAGTATTGCATAGAAAATAGCAGAAACTATGGCGAAGAACCACATGACGTTGCTCTGAAGAATCTGAAACAACACCTGCACCAAGCCTAGAATTACAGCTATGAGTTCTATGTTGACGTCTGAGCCGAAAATGGTTACCATTACTTCACAGGGACTATTTCCACCTTATATAGACGTGGCCAGTACTTGCCGGTCACATACAGACTGCCGGATTCGGGTTCATAGGCAATCCCGTTCAAAACATCTGTTCTTGAAGTTCTGAGATTCTTCGGGAGAATATTGGAGAAATCGACGACTCCTTCCACGTTTCCGGTGTCCGGATTAATTATAACCACTATGTCTTCGGTATATACGTTTGCCCAAATCTTGCCGTCAATGTACTCCAGCTCATTGAGCAAGGTCTGCGTTTTGCCGTTCAGCCTGACTGTGATACTTCTCTGATTGACGAAAGTGGCGGGATCAATAAAATAAATCTGCGCTGAACCGTCACTCTGGATCAAGTATTTCCCGTCTGTAGTCAGGCCCCACCCTTCCCGTCTGGTAGTGAACTGACCTATCTTTTTAAACGTATTCTTGTCGTAAACGAAGCATACGTTCTCCAGCCAGGTCAGCACGTACAGTCTGTCGCCAATCACGCAGGAGCCTTCCACAAAATATTTCGGATCGAATACTTCCCGCTGCAGTACGCGTCCGGATTTCAAATCCACTCTGCGGAGGGAAGATTCTCCGTACTGGCCGGTCGTCTCATAGAAATTGTCACCGTCAAAAAACAGTCCCTGAGTGTATGCAGAAGTGTCGTGCGTGTAAGTTTCAAGCACTTTGTAAGTATAATTCTGTACCTTGGTCGACTGAGCGCAGGAGGTAACGGTACCGGCCGTCATTATCAGTCCGATTATGACTGTATGGAAGAATCTGTTCATTACTACAAATTTAGTAATATTTTTTGTTTACCTTTGCATC
>JAFSTD010000109.1 GCA_017450655.1 Bacteroidales bacterium
GATCCGCTGAATCTCTCTACCTACGGTCTTGGGGAAGTATTGTCGGATGCCCTCTCAAGAGGGGCCAGAAAGATTGTCGTAGGTCTTGGAGGCTCAGCTACATGCGACGGTGGCGTGGGAATGCTTCAGGGGTTGGGGGCCCGGTTCCATACCAAAAACAGAATGCTCTCTGACCGCGAACCTGCCCTTATGAACAAGATTGTCACGGCAGATTTGTCTCCTTTGGAGAGAATAGAATGCGAAATCTCAATGTGGGTTGATACGGATGCTTTCTTCTTTGGAGAAAACGGAGCAGTCAAGATTTTCGGACGCCAGAAGGGGATTAAGCCTGATTATATGGATGCGGCAGACGACTGGATGAAGAATCTGTGGTCTCTGTACGGATGCGGCGAATCCTTTGTGAAGGGGACCGGAGCTGCGGGAGGTCTTGGAGGCGCTTTGTCTTTATTGCCACATTCCGAGATAGTTTCGGGAGCCCGGAGCATTCTTTCAGTTTCCCGTTTCAAAGAGTTGGCGGACAATCCATCTTCTTCGCCGGATTTTATCATCACAGGAGAAGGCAAGTTTGATTCACAGTCCCTCACGGGAAAACTGCCTTACGAGGTCGCATTAGCAGGAGGTGATGCCAAAGTGATATGTCTTGCAGGGAAGATCGAAGTTCAGGATAATCCTCATTTTGAGAGAATTATACAGATTACCCCTGATGATATGCCCCTTGCCAGGGCGTTAAAAAAAGATGTCGCCGCCGACAACATAAAACTTGCATTGCGAAAGATTTATCCTATATTTACACATTCTTTAAAAAGATAGGCTTTATTATCAACATTATGAATAAAAAGATTCTTGTAATCTCACTTTTGTCCCTGCTCACTCTGTGTGGCTGCATTGATAACAGGCTGTACGACTTGTCAAAGGGACTGAATACTGAGATTACCCTTTTTGACGATGAAGTGTCCGTGCCAATCGGCAGTATCGGACCCATCACCATGGAAAACGTTCTGATTGAGGGACTCGAAGAGTTTGTCAAACAAGATTCAAAAGGTAATTTTTATATTGACGGAGAAGAAAGATTCTTCCACCAGAATATCTATCAGATTGACAGACTGGTCGAGGACAAGACCTCCCCGTTTGACTACCAGGTTGGAACTCTTTACGAATCTGCGCTTTCACTGCCATCCTTGTTGTCATCCGTAGGTTTGGGAATGACCAATCAGGTTATTACCTTCAAAATCAATAATCCTCTTAATTCTGCCGTTTACCTTAGCGGTACTCCTAAAGTAGTTGGAAATGACGAAGTCATGGCGCAAGTTCAGCTGGACTCAGAAGAGTTGAGGGCTCTCGCCAATAATGAAATCGTCCGTTTCACAATACCGGAAGAATTTACGATGGCGCCTGATGATATATACTTCGAGGATTTTGAACTGCTTTTGCCTGAGAATATGACCGATAAAATCTGGTACGAAAGCAGTGCCGATATCACTGGTACTTTCAAGTATAAGGGAAACGTCGCAGCCGGACCGGACCTGCACATCTCTATGGAGCTTCCTACCATATCAGTAAACATTCCTGTCGCTCAGTTCAACCTGCATAAAGCAAAGATAGACGTCGTAGTTGAGAATTCTCTGCCTATCAACGTAACAGTCGATCACATAGCCGTCGTTACGGATGATGAACTTGCCAAAGCAAATAACGTCGTTACGGTAACGTGCGATTTGAAACTGGCTGCAGGTACGATGGAAAGACCGTCAACTACTTCCGGATCTCTGGAATTGGCTGCATCTTCTGGAACCATCCCTGACATCAAAGGCATTATCATTGAAGTTACGCTTACAGGCGATCCTGACGTAGGAGTCGTAACATTATCTTCAAAACAAGGTGTTTATGTTAAATCATCCTCATTAAAAGTGCAAGGAGGCATAACTATTCCGCAATAATGAAAAAGAGATTTATAATTCTGATTGCATTGGCATTTTGTGCCGTTTCAGCTAATGCCCAGACTTTTGTAGAAGGATTCTTTTTGAATTCATACAGGCTTGCCTTCAGGTATAACCCGGCAATCATCAATGATACAGATTTTATCAGTGTAGGTCAGGCGTCAATTAATACAAGAGCAAACATAGGAGCCTCAGCTTTCCTTTATCCTTATCAAGGCAAGTTGGTGACAGCACTTAACTCAGCTGTTCCGGCAGAGGTATTCATGCAAAACCTAAGAAATGATAACTATGGCCTCAAGAGATTGGATTACAATCTGTTGTCATATGGTTTCGAAAAGAATGACGCCTATCACACATTTGATTTGAGCCTTAAAGGCCTGGTCGGCGCCAGTGTCCCTAAGGAGTTGTTCCAAATCGTGAAAAGCGGTACTTCACAGAGACAGTACGATTTGAGCAATATGCGTGAAATGAGTAATTTATATGCAGAATTGGCATACGGCTATTCGAGAAAACTGAGCGATATCGTTTCAGTAGGTGTAAGAGGAAAACTTTTGCTGGGTCTTTATTCTGCAAATTACAATTTCCGCAGATTGATTTTGACTATGGACAGTGAGGCGTATACTGCCAATATCGAATCCGAAATGCTTATGACCAACAGGGTCACCAATATTATGCCTGATGAAGACGGATATCTGAACTTCAAGGATATGGAGCCTAAAGGCAAATTGATTGGACCTTCGGCAGCCGGACTTGCAGTAGATTTGGGTGTGCTGGTTACCCCTGTTGACAATTTCGAGATTTCAGCGTCAATCAACGATTTGGGTGGCCTTCTGTGGTACTTCGGCAATGCCGCCACCACCTCTTCAACCGTATCTTTCGAAGGATTTACCGACGTTCAGATAAGCCAGCTCAACAAAGACGGCATAAAAGAATTGGTGAACGGAGTCAAGGATGAGTTCCTTGACTCTATGAAGCTCAAGAAGCAGAAGAATGTCTTCCGCTTCAATATGATTCCTTTCAACGCTACTCTGGCGCTCAAGTATAAATCTCCGTTCTACGACAAACTGACTGTCGGTCTGGTCGGACAATTTGAAGGATATCAGGGAATGCCTTACTACGACGGACGTATTGCATTGGGAATCAATCCTCTGGAGTGGCTTGACCTTACAGCCAATGTCGGTTGCGGTACTTACGGATCCGTTTTCGGTGCGGCTCTTTCAGTGAAGGTGCTGAATTTCCGTATCAATGCCGGAATAGACAATGGAGTAGGCGGACACCTCCGTTACAGGAGCACTCCGCTTAAAGCTAACAACAAGACCGTTACGATCGGAGTAACCTACGACCTGAAATAGATATCAGAATCTGAATTCAGGATATCACCTTGGTCAGCAATCTGTCCCAAGGCTCAGTAGGCAGGTCTTTCACTATCCTGAAAGGGTAACAGATACCGAAGACGGGGCAGTGCAGTGCAGGTATCAGCCTGTCATAGAAGCCGCCGCCACGCCCCAGTCTTTTCCCGGACTGAGTAAAGGCTATGCCCGGAACTACGGCAAGGTCAATATTCTCGGGAAGTATTGTTACAGAATCATCTGAAGGCTCCAGAATGCCTTTGTAACCTTCATGTAACAAATCGGGGTTGTACTCTTTCAGAATGAGAGAATCCCCGACTACCAGAGGGATTGCTATTCTCTTATTCGGATACCATTTTCTGATGAACTCACCGGTGGCCACTTCTCCCGGAATGGACATATAGAGGAGAATGGTCCCGGCAGTGGCGAAGGCCTCTTCCTTCTCAAGGGCGGTCCACAGCCGCTCAGTTTCTTTCCCGACACTCTCCTTGTCTGTCAGAAACTGCTCCTGGAGCGTACGCATCCGCTTTCTCAACTCTTTTTTTTCTTCCGTCATCAGATACAAATATACCAAGGTTTCTCCAATTATTGTATATTTGTGTATTATGAAAGATTTCTTTATTTCCGGGATACAGCAGGTCGGAGTAGGCACTGCGGACTTCAGAAAATCGTGGAACTGGTTTATCGAGATGTTCGGCATCGACATCAAAATTCTTGAAGACGATACCGTAGCGGAAAGAATGCTGCCTTATACGGGCGGCCAGCCTCACAAGAGACACGCTTGCATAGCTATCAGCCTTCAGGGCGGAGGCGGTTTTGAAATATGGCAATATTCGGAGCGTACGCCTGTCCCTCCTGCATTTGAAATCGGGGTCGGTGACCTGGGCGTTTTCGCGGCAAAGGTGAAATGCCGGGACGTGGTTGCCTGCCATGCTCAATTGTCTGCAAAGTGGTCACAATGCAGTCCTGTGGCTTCACTTCCTGACGGCACCCCTTGCTTTTATGTGAAAGATCTGTACGGAAACTGTTTCCAGTTCGTAGAGAGAAAGGACGTTTTCATAGACGAGCACAGACTCAACGGAGGTATTATCGGCGCAGTCGTCGGGGTAACGGATATGGATGCTTCGGTAAAATTCTATGGAGAAGTTCTGGGTTACGACAAAGTGGTATATGACGTTACTGGCTCTTTCGGGGAGTGCCCGTTGATGCCATTCTCTGCACAGAACTACAGAAGAGTCCTTCTGGCATCATCCAAGCCTCGTGAAGGGGCGTTCGCCGCTTTGTTCGGAGAAAGTACCATAGAATTGGTTCAGGCTCTTGACAGGGCTCCGAGAAAGATATTCGAGGGAAGGTTCTGGGGCGATCCCGGCTTCATTCAGATCTGCTTTGACGTCACCGGAATGAAGGCTCTCGGAGAATTCTGCGCTTCCAAAGGTCACCCGTTCACCGTTGACAGCTGTCCGGGAGACGTTTCGTTCGATATGGGAGACGCTTCAGGCCACTTTACCTACATTGAAGACCCAGACGGCACCCTGATTGAATTTGTAGAGGCTCACAAGATACCTGTAGCTAAGAAGCTCGGTTGGTTCATAGATATGCAGAAACGTGATCCGCGGAAGAATCTGCCGAAGTTCCTCTTCAGAATGATGGGTCTTGTATCAAGAGAAAAAATACGTTGACATGAAAATATGGATTACAGGCGCCTCTTCCGGTATGGGTGAAGCGTGCGCTTACCTTTATGCTTCTCGCGGAGAATCGTTGGTTCTGACATCTCCTACAGAAGAAGAACTTGCCCCTGTGGCAAAGAATTGCCTTGAAAAAGGGGCTGCTGCAGTCAAGATTCTCCCTTATGACCTGCAGAATTCTGAAGGGATCAATTCCCTTGCCGATATGGCCTGGGATGCTTTTGACGGACTGGACATTCTGTTTTGCAATGCCGGAATAAGTCACAGGACCACCGTGGAGGATACCTCGATGGAGCTGTTCCGGAAGGTTATGGAGATAGATTTCTTCGCTCCCGCAGCCATAGCAAAGCACATTCTCCCCAAGATGATCGGGCGCGGAGGCGGCCACATTGCCGCTACCTCTTCCATTGCGGGCAAATTCGGATTCCCGCTCAGATGCGCTTACTCTTCAGCAAAACACGCCGTTTACGGTTTTTTTGAGACACTTCAGGCTGAGAATCATGACAAGGGAATCAAGGTTACCGTCGTATGCCCGGGAAGGGTGAGAACCAACATCTCGCTCAATTCTCTCGTGGACGTCAACAAAGCCTATGGCAAAATGGATCCCGGACAGGCCGGCGGTTTGGAAGTGACAAAGGCTGCTGAAAGAATCGTGAAGGCGATAGACAAAGGAAAGAGAGAGGTTCTGGTTGGCCGCAAAGAGCTCCTGATGGTCTATATCAAACGCTTCTTCCCGGGGCTGTGCGCCGTAATGTCAAGAAAACTTAAGCCGGTATAGAATGAAATTTAAAGGTACCGAATACAAACTGGTCAACGTTCAGTCAGGAAGAGAGTTCGAAGATACGGGCTGGACTATGTTTGACTTGATGGGAGAGGCTCCGGCACTTATCAGGGCACTCTATCAGAATACTCAGTTCACACCCAGAAATGATCTGAACGGCATATATCGTTATGCGGACTGGATGCCTGTCAAGAGAACACTTGACGGTTCTTGCGCTCCCGTAACGTATAAATCCAAGAAACTTGCCAAGTTCCTGGGGCTCAAAAACCTTTATATCACATTCTCCGGATGGAATCCAAAGATCGGAGCCAAGTTCAAGACTTGCACTTTCAAGGAAACTGAGGCCTATTCCGTACTGGCTAGAATGGATGAGAATGAGAAAAGAATCCTGATAGTCCAGTCTGCGGGAAATACGGCCAGAGCTTTCGCGCAGGTATGTTCCGACAACAGGGTTCCTGTAGTAATATGCATTCCAAGCGATTGCCTGCGGGAATTGTGGTTCAGAAAGAAACTCCACAAATGCGTGAAAGTGGTTGCCGTCCCTCCGGGATGCGACTATTATGACGCCATAACGGTAGGAGAAAAACTCTCGATAGATCCTAATTATCTGCTTGAAGGCGGTGCCAGGAATATCGCCCGCCGAGACGGTATGGGTACCACACTCCTCAGTTTCGCGGAGAAAACCGGCAGAATCCCCGACGCTTACTTCCAGGCTGTGGGTTCAGGTACGGGAGCTGTTGCTGCATGGGAAAATGCCTGCAGACTGGCAGAAGACGGTCGCTTCGGAGAAAACCATATGAAAGTGTACGTGGCTCAGAATAAGCCTTTCAGCCTTATCTATGATTCCTGGAAAGCCGGTTCGAGAGACCTGGTTCCTATGACCGAAGAAGAGGGAAGACAGAAAGCCGGAGTCATTCTTGCAAAAGTTCTCTCAAACAGAAAACCGCCGTACAGCATCAACGGAGGCCTGTATGACGTGTTGCAGCAGAGTGGAGGCGACGTTTTTCTGGCCGACAATGAAGACATTCTCTACTGGATGATGCAGTACAGAAATCTGGAGGGCTACGAAATAGTTCCCGCTGCATGCGTTGCCGTCAGCGCTCTTGCGCAGGCGGTGAAAGAGGAAAAGGTGAAAAAGAATGACTATGTGATGCTCAACTGCACCGGCGGAGGAACACTGGCATCAATGAGCAAAGGATGCGTCTATAAAGAACCCGATCTGGTGATAAGTCCCGATGCCTCTTCCGAAGAGATAATCAACAAGGTCAATTCGCTTTTTTAGCTCTCTCGAGGTTTGTAAGGTACACTCCTGCAAATATCAGCAAAGTCCCGATAATAGTGTAAAGGGAAATCTTTGCCAATCCCGCTATCAATGAAAATATTGCGGCCACGACAGGCTGCAGGTAGTTGTACATTGCTATAACGGTAGGATTCAGCACCTGTTGACCTACAGGAAGGAGCAGGTATCCTATGAAAGTGCCGAACAGTACGACATATCCCACTTCAATCAATACTTTTGAGGACAGAGCGTTCCATTCTGTATGGATGATTCCCGGACCTGCGACGAAAACCATCAGCACGGCAGATATGGTAAAGAGCCATTTCATCAGTGTGAACGGAGAATATTTCCGGGTAAGGTTGGCGTACTTGACCATATAGAGGGCTCCAAACACTTGCGACAGCACGATCATAACGTTTCCAAGAAGAGGGTTGGTGACGTGCATCGCCGCATCGCTCTTTCCGCTCAGCAGGAAGGTCATCATCCCGGCAAAACCGATTACAACACCCAGAATCTTAACCCAGTAAGGCTTTTCTCCCTGCAGCATCCATATCAGCAGAAGCGTGAAAAAAGGCGATGTGGAGCACATTACGGTAGCATCCACAGGGGATGTCATGCTCATGCCGAAGATAATCAGTATCTGGTTTGCGAAAATGATGAGCATTGACGCTATCGCCAGATGGATGTAGTCCTTCTTTTCTATTTTCTCTTTGGGAGCTACGCTCTCAGGGAGAAAGAGTGATCCCAGCCAGAACAGGCAGGCGGCGCCTATGATTCTTATGCCCGTAAGGACGAGAGGCTGAATGTCAGGAGAATTGAGAGCGTCTTTGCCGACAGGGGACATCAATCCCCAGATAACGTTGGCCGCAAGCATCGCAATGTGGCCCCAGATAATTGCTTTTAATGCCTTCATACGTTTTAACGCTACAAAGATAGACAAATATACATTTAATTTCATACCTTCGCGCTGCCGGTTATTATCATGAAATATCTCAAAAGAATATCGTTTGCAGCGCTTTTTCTCTCACTGTGCCTCCCTTCATTCGGACAGACAAATGATCCTCTTCTCTATACCCTTGACAGCATAGCAGTTACTGGGAGCAGAATACCTCTTTCCCTGGGACAGAGCGCCAGAATCGTTACGGTGATGGACAGCGTCAAAATTGCGGCGATGCCGGCAATGAGCGTAAATGACTTGCTGAAATTTGCGGTGGCCGTGGACGTCCGTCAGAGGGGCGTAATGGGAATGCAGACAGATATCAGCATTCGCAGCGGTACATGTGACCAGATAGCCATACTTCTCAACGGCATAAATATCAGCGACCCTCAGACAGGACACAATGCAGGCGATTTCCCTGTGGATATAAGTGAGATTGAGAGAATTGAGATTCTGGAGGGACCCGCAGCGAGAGCCTACGGCA
>JAFSTD010000007.1 GCA_017450655.1 Bacteroidales bacterium
ACTACGTGCTGGAGATAAGCAGTTTCCAGCTGGACGGAATGTACGATTTCAAGGCGGACATCGCTGTGCTTCTGAACATCACTCCTGACCATCTGGATCGCTACGGTTACGATATGCAGAATTACATAAATGCGAAGTTCCGCATCACTCAGAATATGAATCCGGAAGATTGCTTCATATTCTGCAGCGATGATGAAATAACCATCAACCAGCTGAACAAGATTGTCATTCAGTCCCGCAAGTTGCCTTTCAGCCAGGAGCACAAAGTGGCTCAGGGCGCTTTCATAGAAGACGGCAAGATGGTAGTCAAATATGACAAAGAGGATTACGAGATGTTCCTTGAAGAGCTCGCTCTGCAGGGCAAACATAACATTTACAACTCCATGGCGGCTGCCATCACCGCAAAGGTGGTCAACATCGACAATGAAGTGATCCGCAATTCTCTCATGAATTTCGAAGGGGTCGAGCACAGAATGGAGAAGGTTCTCTCCGTAGGCGGAGTCCTTTACATCAATGATTCTAAGGCTACCAACGTGAACTCTACATGGTATGCGCTGGATTGCATGAGGACAAAAGTGGTGCTGATTCTGGGTGGAACCGACAAAGGAAACGACTATTCTCCTATATACGATCTTGTGAGAGAGAAAGTTCGCGCAATCGTATGTCTGGGAGTTGACAACAAGAAGATTCACGACAGTTTCAGCGATAAAGTGGATACCATCGTGGATACCCTTTCAGCCGAAGAGGCTGTAAGATGCGCTTCAAAATTGGCCAAGGATGGAGACACTGTATTGCTCTCTCCTTGCTGCGCAAGTTTTGACCTGTTTAAGAATTATGAAGACCGCGGCGCTCAGTTTAAGGCGGCCGTTAGAAAACTGTAACGGATGAAACTGCACCTCAGAGGGGACAAGGTAATATTCATTCTGGTGATATTGCTGGCGCTGATATCGATTATGTCAGTATTCTCGGCCGGTTCTTATCTTGTCAGGAATGATCCGGGAGGAATGAGCAAACTCTCTATCTTCTGGGAACAGTCCCGCTCTGTGCTGATGGGATTGGGCGCATTGATTATCTGCTACTTCATCCCTATCGGATGGTTCCGGAAACTTGCCCCTTTCTTCTTCGGTATCACGGTTGTGATGCTGATTCTGCTCCTCATCCCTTCGATGAGGGTGGAGATAAACGGTGCAGTGAGAGGTTTGAAAATAGGAGGAGCTACCATACAGGTATTTGAATTCGTGAAGGTGGGACTCATCATGTACCTTGCCTGGGCGATAGAGTATTTCGACGGAAGCATGGACAAACTCACCGATTATTTGCTGAAATTGCTGCTGCCGGTAGTCGCCGTATGCTTCTTCGTGTTGCCTAACAGCTTCTCCACCACCCTGCTGCTTGCAGCCATCAGCCTGCTGATAATGTTTTTCATGGAGGTAAAGTGGCAGCACCTCACCCTTACGATAATAGGTGCTTTGGGAGTAATTGCCCTGATGTTCGGAGTTTATCACGCAGTCGACGCGATAAACCACGAGAAGGCTCAGAGCGTGGGATTCTTCAACCGTTTTGCCACCGTGGAGAACCGTGTTCAGAGGTTTCTGTCCAATGAGCAGGATTCGGTGATTGACCTGTCTCAGCTGTCAGCCGCAGAGTATGCGCGTTATGACAGGGAGACCAGACAGAGTGACAATGCAAAAATAGCGATTGCCGAGGGTGGTATTTTCGGCAAGGGTCCGGGAAGAAGCACTCAGAGATATTCTCTGTCGATGGCATTCTCCGACTTTATCTTCGCCACGATCGTAGAGGAATGGGGACTCATCGGAGGTATCGTGATCATTCTCATATACCTGATATTCCTGTTCAGGTGCATTGCCATAGCCAACAGGTGTCGCGCCTTGTTCTCACAGGCGCTGGTACTGGGACTTGCATTCCTTCTCGCGACACAGGCATTCCTGCATATTCTGGTGAACGTACGGCTTCTGCCGATCACCGGTCACACATTGCCGCTTGTAAGTCACGGAGGAACTGCATATCTGGTTCTTTCGGCGGCTTTCGGCATCATTCTCAACGTAAGCAAGGCCCTGGATAAACAGGAAGAAAATGCTGCAGCGGCTATGGACATTGAAAGAGAGGCTCTGGAAGCTTCATCTGGGAGAAAAAAAGAAGACGATTATGAAGAGAATAATTATTAGCGGCGGCGGTACGGGAGGACACATCTTCCCTGCCATTTCAATTGCGAACGCTCTTCGGGAGATTGAGCCCGACTGCGAAATACTGTTTGTGGGCGCACTCGGAAGAATGGAGATGGAGCGTGTTCCGCAAGCAGGGTATAACATAGTCGGACTGCCCGTGGCAGGTCTTGACAGAAAGAATCTTCTGAAAAACCTCACTCTCCCCGCTAAACTGGCATCAAGCCTTTCAAAGGCAAAGCAGATATTGAAAGAATTCAAGCCGGACGTAGTTGTGGGCGTGGGCGGATATGCCAGCGCTCCGATGCTCTGGACGGCAGAAAGGAAAGGAATCCCGTGCATTATACAGGAACAGAATTCCTTCGCCGGCCTTACGAACAAGATACTTGCGAAGAAAGCGGCAAGGATATGCGTGGCTTATGAGAATATGGACAAATTCTTCCCGAAGGAGAAGATCGTATTTACCGGAAATCCTACCAGAAAGGAGATAGAGCCTGCGACTGAAGAGCAACATCTGGAGGGTCTGAAATTCTACTATCTGAATCCGGACAAGAAGACGATATTCGTTGTCGGAGGCAGTCTGGGGGCGAGAACGCTGAATTCTACAGTCAAAAAATGGATTCTGGAGAGGAGCGAAAAGGCGGATTATCAAATTCTCTGGCAAAGTGGAAAATTC
>JAFSTD010000008.1 GCA_017450655.1 Bacteroidales bacterium
CAAACATATGAAAAAGACAGTAATTGCTTTAATGACTCTTTGCCTGGCGGTTTTTGCTGCCGGCGCACAGGATGCTTCCAAATTGTTGGAGAAAAAAATCCCAGCTCCTGACTTTACGATGACGACATCGACAGGAGAGGAGATTACCCTCTCCGATTTCAAGGGAAGCTACGTTGTTTTGGATTTCTGGGCTACATGGTGCCCTGACTGCAGAAAAGAGAATCCGGAGTTCAAGAAACTTCAGGAGAGATTCTCAGGTTATGACGTAGTGTTTATCAGCATCGCTTTCGATCCTAAGGAGGAAGACTGGAAAGCCTTCGTGGAGAAGGAAGAGATGAACTGGTACCAGGTCAATGCAGGCGAGAGAAAATTCGCCAATACCAAAATCGGAAAAGATTACGGTCTGTCCTGGATTCCGACATTCTACATCATTGACAGAAGCGGAAAAATCGTAGCAGGCTATTTCACAGCCGAAGAACTGGCAAAGGCCCTGAAGTACACAATCAACGCTTGTTAATCGACCTGATTGAGAAGCTGAGCATTAGCCATCACCTTTTGTTTTGCATAATCAAGGGTGATGGTTATTGTTTTTCTGCTGTCGGTCGGAGCCTCATACATTTTGTCCAGCATGATTGTCTCGCAGATTGCGCGAAGCCCGCGGGCGCCCAGTTTGTATTCTATGGAGGTATCCACGATATAATCCAGAACTTCCGGCTTCAAGGTCAGCTTCTTGCCGTCCATCCTGAACAGCTCGGTATACTGTTTGACCAGAGAATTCTTGGGCTCTACAAGAATGGCTCTGAGTGTGTCTCTGTCGAGAGGGTTGAGGTAGGTCAGAACCGGCAGACGGCCGATGATTTCAGGAATGAGGCCGTAAGAACGGAGATCCTGAGGTGAAATGTATTGGATGAGGTTGTCTTTTTCGATGTGGGTGCGATTCTTCTGAGCTTCAAATCCCACAACCTGAGTGTTGAGTCGCTGGGCTATGTTGCGCTCAATCCCTTCGAACGCTCCGCCGCATATAAAGAGAATGTTCTCGGTGTTTACGGCAATCATCTTTTGCTCGGGATGCTTTCTGCCCCCTTGAGGAGGAACGTTCACAATGCTGCCCTCTATTATCTTCAAAAGAGCCTGTTGCACTCCTTCTCCGGAAACGTCCCTGGTTATTGAAGGGTTATCGCTCTTTCTGGCAATCTTATCAATCTCATCGATGAAAACGATTCCCTTCTCCGCTTTCGAAACATCGTAATCGGCATCCTGGAGAAGACGGGTCAGAATGCTCTCCACGTCTTCACCCACATATCCGGCTTCAGTAAGAATTGTAGCGTCAACGATAGCGAAAGGCACGTTCAACATCTTTGCTATAGTCTTGGCCAGCAATGTTTTACCTGTGCCGGTGGGTCCCACAAGAAGAATGTTGGATTTCTCCAGCAACTCCTCGGCATTGTTGTTGATTCTCTTATAGTGATTGTAAACGGCAACTGAAAGGACTTTCTTGGCTTTGTCCTGACCTATTACATACTGGCTGAGGAAATCGTAAATCTCGCTCGGCTTCTTGAGCTGGAGATCTCCCTCGATATGTCCGTTAGTCTTGATCGCTTTTTCAATAGGAGGATGAAGAATGCTCTGAATCTGAGCGTTGGCAGCGGTGACGCAATCAGAACAGATACATACGTCCTCCCCATGCAACATCAATTCCACCTCATCATTGCCTCTACCGCAAAAAGCGCAGTGGTCGTCCTTCCTGTTTTTAGCCATAAAGTTTATTTGCTTTTCTTAACAACTATTTCATCAATCATTCCGTACTTGAGCGCCTCCTGAGAGGTCATCCAAAAATCGCGGTCCGCATCTGTCTGAATCTGCTCGAGGCTTTTGCCTGTGTGCTGAGCGAGAATTTCATACAACTCGGCTTTGAGTTTTACGATTTCTTTTGCTGTAATCTCAATGTCGGAAGCCTGTCCTTCGACACCGCCCAGAGGTTGGTGAATCATGATTCTGGAGTGCTTCAGGGCTGAACGTTTCCCTTTAGTGCCGGCGGCCAGCAGCACGGCTGCCATGGAAGCTGCCATTCCGGTGCAAATGGTGTGAACGTCGGAATTGATGGTCTGCATTGTATCATAGATTCCCAGGCCGGCATATACGACTCCTCCCGGAGAATTGATGTACAATGAGATGTCGGTGTCATAACCGTTACTGTCAAGGAACAGCAATTGCGCTTGAATGATATTGGCGACTTCGTCGTCAATAGGGCAACCCAGGAAAATGATGCGGTCCATCATCAGTCTTGAGAATACGTCCATCTGAGCGACGTTGAGCTGACGCTCCTCTATAATCACGGGACTGATCGAACTTGAATAGAACGAGTTCAGTTTGTGAAGGGATGTTGAACTGATGCCGCAGTGTTTGGTTGCGTATTTTTCAAATTCAGTAGCCATAGTAGTTAGTTCGCCATGTTGCGAAGTTTATCAGGGGTTGTTTTCTTCTTCTCAAGAGTAGCGGTTTTCTTTACGAAATCCAATACTTTGTCATTCTCGAGCTTCTCGAAAATGCGGCGTGCCTGTTCTCCGTCTTCGAGCATCTTTGAAGCGAAGCCGTTCAGGTCTTCGTCAGGGACGTTGTTCATGCCGTACATAGCGAACTGGTACGCCGCTACGTTCTTGGCTTCCTGAACCATGTCATCCTTTTCGATCTTGATATTGTTGTCTTTGAGCAATTGAGTGCGAATCAACTGCCAGCGAAAATCCTTTGCAAAGCCTTCGTACTCTTTCTCTACGTCCTCGCGGGTGAATTTGCCCTCGTTAGCGTAGGTGAGCCATCTCTTGAGAAAGTCGTCAGGAAGCGATATCGCAGCTTTGTCGATAAGGTAATTCTTGGCGTCGATGCCGAATCTGTAGTCGCTCTCCATCTCGTATTCTCTCTTGAGATTGTCTTTTATCTTAGCGACGAATTCTTCCTCATTCTTTACGTTGCCTTTGCCGAAAAGTTTGTCGAAAGTCTCCTGGTTAGCCTCCGCTGCGACGAGCTCTTTCTTGCCGTCTTCACCCTCTTTGAGAGTGCCTACCTGTTTGAGCATGCTTTCGCGGTAATCGGCGACTGCTTTGGCGGTGGCTGTAATAGTATAGTAAGGGATGACGTCCTCTTTGGCAACTTCAACCTTTACTTCAGGAGCGAGGCCGAGATCGAAATCAAATTTGAATGATTCTCCATTCTCCCAGTCATTCTTGCTCTCTTCTTCACTTGGAAGAGGTTCTCCCAAAATATTGAGTTTGTTCTTCTCGACAAACAGATTGAGCTGTTCTGAAACCAAATCGTTGATAACCTCACCGAGCGCTTTGCCGCCGTACATTTTCTCAATCAGACTCATAGGGGCCATACCCTTTCTGAAACCCTTCAACTCGGCGTTTTTGCGGTAATTGTTCAATTTCTTCTTTTTCTCTTCTGCATAATCTTCTTTATCAACGGTTATCGATACTTTCAGATTAAAGTCGTCTTTTTTCTTCTTAGTTACTTTCATCGTATGTAAATAATTTGTTTTTCGTGAATTATAGGACTGCAAAGTTAGTAAAAAAAAGGTTATCTTTGTGAAAAGAGTGTGAGACAATATTAAATCCCTTAATTCCAATGAAACAATACATCGAAAATAATAAAGAACGCTTTCTCGAAGAGCTGTTCGGTTTGCTCAGCATCCCGTCTGTCAGCAGCATGGCAGAGCACAAGCAAGATATGGTCCGTTGCGCTGACGCTTTAAAAAAATTGCTGCTTGAAGCAGGAGCTGATAAAGCCGAAGTGTGTCCTACAAAAGGAAATCCGGTGGTTTTCGGTCAGAAGATTGTCGACCCTTCAAAAAAAACCGTCCTTGTGTACGGACACTACGACGTTCAGCCCGTAGATCCGCTGAGCCTGTGGAAATCTGATCCGTTCAAGCCTGAGATACGAGACGGCGCCATATATGCGCGCGGTGCAAACGATGACAAAGGGCAGACTTTCATGCACATCAAGGCTTTTGAATATCTGGTTTGCAGCGGCAAACTGAATCATAACATCAAGTTTATTTTCGAGGGGGAAGAAGAGATTGGCTCTCCGTCCCTTGCAGCGTGGGCGGAAGAGAACAAAGAGCTTCTCAAGTGCGACATCATACTGGTATCCGACACAACGATGATTTCGGACAAGGTCCCTTCTATCAACTGCGGCATGCGCGGTCTCTCATACGTTGAGGTGAAAGTTACCGGTCCTAACAAGGATTTGCACAGCGGACACTATGGCGGAGCGGTTGCAAACCCTATAAACGTATTGTGCTCGATGATCGCTTCCCTGATGGATGAGAACGGCCATATCACAATAGACGGATTCTATGATGATGTAGTGGAACTGAATGCCGAAGAGCGCGCCATGTTCGCCAGAGCGCCTTTCGATATGGATGAATACAAAGAATTCCTGGATATCAAGGAGGTTAAGGGTGAGAAAGGATTTACCACGATAGAACGTACGGCAATCAGGCCGAGCCTTGACGTGAACGGCATCTGGGGTGGTTATACCGGAGAAGGAGCCAAGACGGTCCTGCCGAGCGTAGCCCACGCCAAAATCTCAATGAGGCTGGTTCCTAATCAGAACAGCAAGAAGATTACCGAGTTGTTTACAAAGCATTTCCTCTCTATAGCTCCCGATTACGTGAAGGTTGAAGTTACCCCTCACCACGGAGGAAACGGATTCCTGATTCCTGTCTCTTCACCTGCCTACAAGGCTGCGGAGAGAGCGGTGGAGGAGGTTTACGGTATCAAGCCGGTTCCAAGCAGGGGAGGCGGAAGCATTCCTATTCTCGCCGACATGCAGCAAATACTCAATGCCGATCCGCTGTTGATTGGATTCGGATTGGAGCGTGACACAATTCACTCTCCTAATGAGAGTTACCTGCTGAGCCAGCTCTTTGGAGGAATGGAATCTATCGTTTTGTTTTACCAGTATTACTAGAGATGAACTATTCAGAATTGTATTCTCAGATACTTGCCAAGAAATCTTATCTGTGCGTTGGTCTTGACAGTGACGCAGAATTATTGCCGAAGTGCCTTTCAGGGGCTGAATATCCCGTTTTTGAGTTCAACAGGCAGATTATTGACGCCACTGCCGGATATACTGTCTGCTACAAGCCGAACACCTCATTCTACGAGGCTTACGGAGCGCACGGCTGGAAGCAGCTGGAGATGACCGTGCAATACATCAAAAAGAATTATCCGGAGATTTTCGTGATAGTTGATGCCAAGAGGGGCGATATCGGAAATACCGCCAAGCGTTATGCGAAGGCTTTCTTTGAGAATATGGACGCCGATGCCGTGACGGTTTCGCCGTATATGGGGTCGGATGCCGTCTCTCCGTTCCTGGAGTATCCGGGCAAATGGGCTATCATTCTCGGTCTGACCTCAAACGAGTCGGCTTCCGATTTTGAACTGGCCGGCGATCCTGCACTCTATAAACAAGTCCTTGCAAAATTCTCTTCAGAGAGCATTGACAAGGCGATGTTTGTGGTCGGCGCGACCAGACCGGAAATGCTGGCAGAGGTGAGGAAACTTTGTCCCGAGCATTTCTTACTGGTTCCCGGGGTGGGCGCTCAGGGCGGTGACCTGAAAGCCGTGGCCAAATACGGGTTGAACAGTCACTGCGGCCTGCTTGTGAACTCTTCAAGAGGCATCATATATGCGTCTGACGGCTCTGACTTTGCGGAGGCAGCTTGCAAAGAGGCTTCCAAACTGGCCGCCCAGATGAAGGAGACGCTTTAGCTATTCTTCCCTGAGGGCTTCAATCGGGTCAAGGGCAGCCGCTCTTCCGGCTGGAATATAACCCGAAAGAATGCTTACCGTAAAACAGATTGCAACCGACAGAATAATCCACTTCCATGGAAGGACCACCGGTGTCTCCAAAAAAAGTGAGAGAACGTTTCCTATGGCCGTTCCGAGGAGTATTCCGATTATGCCTCCAAGCTGCCCGATGATGACGGATTCTGCAAGAAACTGAATCTTTATATTGGAAGATGTGGCCCCCATAGCCTTCCTGGTCCCAATTTCCCGGGTTCTCTCCTTGATTGCAACCAGCATTATGTTCATCAATCCTACAGCCGCTCCGAGAATTGTGAGAAGCCCGGCGGCAAGAGCTGCCAGAGAAAGGCTTCCTTTAATGCCGGACAGCTGTCGCTCCAGTGCGTCGGTATTCTCTATTCTGAAGTCATCCGCATCACCGGCTCTGAGTCTTCTGAAGCTTCTGAATAAGTTCCCGGCATAATCAGCCGCTTCATTGATCGGTGTCCCCAGCGGAATGATGCCTGCATTGAAAGAGGTGGAAGCGGAGAGGATGCCGTGTCGTGCGCACGAGACCGGTATGAGCAGCGTGGCGTCCCCGTTGTTGCTCAGGAAAGCCCCCGCTCTCTCCAGAGTTCCGATTATTCTGTACCTGCCGAAAGTGGTTCGGACCGTTTTCCCTGTCGGAGAATCATCCCCGAACAGCCTCCGGACGAGCTCCGAGCCTATTATACAGACCCTTTCTCCGGTTATGAATTCTCTGTTGGAAAAATACCGGCCTTCATCAATTCTCATCCCGGAATAGTCGAGGTAATCCCCTTCGACTGCGTACACCGTGATATCGGGTTCGGAGACATTCCCTTCGGCCTTGACGCTGATCCCTTCGGCGACAAGGGTGAAAATGCATTTTTTTGCCGGCAGAGAATAGGCCCCGGAGAATGCTTTCACCTGTTCATAGGTAAGAAAACTCTCGTTCCGGGCTCTATTGTTCCCGTCACCAGAATAAAACGTGTCGTCCCGGGAAAGAGTTAAGGATTCTGCCCCGACATTCTCATAAAAATCTGCGATGACCGACGTCAGAACATCGATGGAAGTCTGGATCCCCACAAGACAGGTAATCCCTGTAGCTATGATTGTAACGGTCAGCCCCGAACGGAGACTGTTGCCTACAAGCGAACGCAGCGCGAAAATTATATTCTCTCTCCACATATCTCTCACTTCATTTCTCCAAATTTAATAAAATAAACTAACTTTGCTACCTCAAAAGAGTATATAATGGAAAGAAGAAATTCAAAACGCAGTGATGCGCCCCAGAAGAAGTCTTATTCTCCGACAAAAAAATTCTCGGACACTAAGAGAAAACCCACTTTCAACAAACGTACGGTCAAAAAGAGCAAGCCGACCAGACTGGAAAACGGCGATGATGACGGTTTGGTGCGTCTGAACAAATACATCGCGAATTCAGGTGTCTGCTCGAGAAGAGAAGCCGATACTTTCATCAAGACGGGTTTGGTGACAGTCAACGGAAAGATTGTGACCGATATGGGTGTAAAGGTGGATTCCGTGAAGGATGAAATCAAGTTCAACGGTGAAAGACTGAAAGGAGAAAAGCCGGTTTACATCGTTATGAACAAACCGAAAGACTACGTGACTACGCTGAGCGATTCTCACGCGGCCAATCTTGTAATTGACCTCATTTCCAAAGAAAAATGTCCTGAGAGAATATTTCCCGTAGGCCGTCTTGACAAGGCTACCACGGGTGTGCTGATGTTTACGAATGACGGAAAGATGGCGGAGAAGCTGACTCACCCTGCATACCAGGTTCGTAAAATCTATCAGGTAACGCTGGACAAGAACCTCAAGAAAGCGGATTTCGATGCCATTCTCGAGGGATTCACCCTCTATGACGGAGAGATTCACGCCGATGCGCTCTCTTATATCGAAGGCGATCAGAAGGAGGTCGGAATTGAGATCCATTCAGGCCGCAACAGAATTGTCAGAAGAATATTCGAACACCTCGGCTATAAAGTGAAAAAGCTTGACAGAGTGTATTTTGCAGGCCTTACAAAGAAGAATCTCAAGCGTGGCCAGTGGCGTTTCTTAACTGAAAAAGAGATAAATTTGCTTCGAATGGGAGCATTTGAATAATGGCAGGTAAAGAGCATAAATCGGGATTCGTAAATATCATCGGAAACCCCAACGTGGGGAAGTCCACTCTGATGAACGCCCTGGTCGGGGAGAAACTCTCCATAGTCACTGCCAAGGCGCAGACTACCCGCCATCGCATTATGGGAATAATCAGCGGGGATGATTATCAGATCGTATATTCCGATACTCCGGGTATTCTGAAGCCAAGCTACAAGCTTCAGGAAAGCATGATGAACTTTGTGGATACTGCCATCGGGGATGCCGACGTCATTCTCTACGTTACCGACGTAGTGGAAAAAGGAGACAAGAATCACGAGTACGTCGAGAAGCTCAACAAGCTGCAATGTCCTGTGATCATAGTCATCAACAAGATTGACAAGAGCGATCAGAAAACCGTGGCCTCTTTGGTGGAGAAGTGGAGCAAGGCTGTCCCTAAAGCTGAAATCTTTGCGGCTTCCGCCCTTGAGAAATTCAATCTGGACGCTATTTTCGAGAAAATCCTGGAGGTGCTTCCGGTGAGCCCTCCGTGGTATGACAAAGATGCTTTTACAGACAAGAATATGAGATTCTTCGCTTCTGAAATTATCAGAGAGAAGATTCTGGAGACCTACACCAAGGAGATCCCGTATTGTACCGAGGTAGTTGTTGAGGAGTTCAAGGAGGGAGAAGAGAGGTATGACATAAGCGCGGTAATCAACGTGATGCGTGAGTCTCAAAAAGGTATTATAATCGGCAGGAACGGAGCCGCTTTGAAAAAAGTGGGGACCGCTGCCAGACACGATATGGAAGACTTCTTCCAGAAGAAAGTTTTTTTGAGTTTATTCGTCAAAGTGGAACCTTACTGGAGAGAGGATCGGAAGATGCTCCGCAGGTTCGGATATATACAGGAATAGGAGATCTATATGGATAAAGAGAGCAAATACAATAAACTGATAGAGGCGGGAGAGAATAAGTACAAGCTGCCCGGAATGTATAAGGACTGGTTCCTTGATTATGCATCCTACGTTATGCTTGACCGTGCCGTGCCGTACATTGAAGATGGCTTGAAGCCTGTTCAGCGCCGTATTCTTCACGCGCTCAAGTTGAATGAGGACGGCAGAACGCACAAAGTAGCCGGAATAGTGGGTGACACGATGAAATTCCACCCTCACGGCGACGCTTCCATTTATGAGGCGCTGGTCTCTATGCAGCAGAAAGATTTGCTCATCGACGGACAGGGTAACTGGGGTAACATTCTGACCGGAGACGGCGCTGCTGCGATGCGTTACATCGAGGCTAAACTCAGTCAGTTCGCCCTGGAGGTTGTATTCAATCCGAAGATTACGGAATGGACGCCTACCTATGACAAATCATCCGTAGAGCCTGTAACTCTGCCTGTCAAATTCCCTCTTTTGCTCGCCCAGGGCAGCAAAGGTATCGGTGTCGGACTTAAGATTCTCATTCTCCCGCATAACTTCAACGAACTGCTGGATGCTTCCATTGCAGCGCTGAAAGGGGAGGAGTATGACCTATATCCCGATTTTCCTACGGGAGGAACCGCAGACTGCTCCAAATATATGGGCGGTATGCGCGGCGGCCGCATTAAAGTCCGCTCAACTATCACAAAGAGAGACAAGAAAACCCTTGTAATCGAAGATATTCCGTTCGGAGAGACTACCGAGAGCGTAATCGCTTCCATCGTGGCAGCCAACGAGAGCGGCAAAATCAAGATCAAGAAGGTCGACGATTACACTTCCGATCACGTGGAAATAGTGATCCAGCTTGCCAACGACATCTCTCCGGACAAGACGATAGACGCTCTTTACGCTTGCACCAACTGTGAGGTTTCCATATCTCCGAATACCGTTGTCATCAAGGACGGCAGACCGGAGTTCATGACAGTAAATGAGGTTCTCAAGTACAGCGCGCTGCATACCAAAGACCTGTTTGAGAAAGAGCTGAACGTGACCCTCGGTGAATTGGAAGATCTGTGGCACAAGACGAGCCTTGAAAAGATATTCTTCGAGAAGAAGGTCTACAAGATCCTGGAGAATGACGCCAAGACGTGGGAACAGCAGCTGAAGGACGTAAAGGACGGAATGCTTCAGTATCAGAATCTGGTGCGCAAACCAATCGTGGACGATGACATTCTGATGCTTGTGGAGAAACCTGTGCGCAAGATTTCCAAATTCGATATCAAGGCGGCTGACGAGAAGATAAAGGAGACCGACAAGAAGATTGACGAGGTAAAGAAGAATCTGGCCAACCTTACATCCTATACCGTCAAGTATTTCCAGCACCTTAAAAAGAAATATGGTGACAGATACCCTCGCCGTACTAAAATAGATGAGTTTGAAGCTATTCAGGCTCAGAAAGTTGTGGTTGCCAATGCCAAGCTTTACGCAAGCAAGTCAGACGGCTTCGTAGGCATTGACCCTAAGAAGATGGACAACTGCGAATATGTCTGCGACTGCTCTGACATCGACGACATCATCGTATTCATGAAGAATGGCGACTACGTGGTCACCACAGTCAGGGACAAAGCTTTCATCGGCAAGGATATTATCCACGTCGGGATATTCAAGAAGGGAGACAAAAGGACGATTTACAACGTAATCTACCGTGACGGAAAGGGAGGCAACTATTTCGTGAAGAGATTCTCCGTTACCGGCATTACCAAGAAGAAAGTTTACAATCTCACCCAGGGCAAAGACGGTTCCGCAGTGATGTGGTTCTCCGCTAATGCCAACGGAGAGGCTGAAAGCGTCAAAATCCAGTACAGAATGAGACCGAAGATCAAAAAACTCAACGACATCTTCGATTTCGCGTCACTGATGGTGAAAGGACGTGACAGCCGCGGTAACCTTCTGAGCAAGAATCCTATACAGAAAATCACCCTCAAGGCTAAAGGCGGTTCTACGATAGGTGGAAAGGCTATCTGGTTCGATGCGGACATCAACAGGCTCAACGATACAGAGAGAGGTCTCTATCTTGGAGAATTCGTGGACGGAGACCAGGTGCTCGTCATCCTGAAGAACGGTCACTATTATACCACCTCGTTCGACCTTGTCAACAAGTACCAGGGAGATATTCTCCAGGTTGAAAAACTGGATGTGAACGCTACTTACTCAGTGGTCTACTTTGACGGAAACAAGAAGAACAACTTCTTCTACGTCAAGAGATTCAGTTTTGAGCCGAGCGAGAACGTCGACCAGTGTTTCATCAGCGATTCGGCGGGTTCTTATCTGGTCGGCATTTCGAAAGATGTCTATCCGAGAATCCAGGTTACCTTCAAGGGCAAGAATGCTTCTCACGCAGAAGAGATAATAGACGTGGCCGAGTTCATCGGCAAGAAAGGCTTCAGAGCCAAAGGTAAGAGAGTAAGTTCTCTGGAGGTCGGTGGCGTAGAATTTATCGAGCCAATACCGGTACCTGCACTGGAGCTTGAGGATGATGACAACGTGGTCATCGAAGACCTCGATACTCCGGAGCTGGACGTTGAAGAGGAGGCACCTCAATCTGAAGACAAGGAAGAGCCTATGGGCGATCCGATAGAATTAACTCTCTTCTAGCATGATAATCACCATTACCGGCTTTATGTTGTGCGGAAAGAGTTCCTACGGCAAGGATGCCGCCGGAAGAGCCGGAATTAAGTTCGTGGACCTCGACAAGGAGATTGTGAAGTGCAGCGGGCTCTCATCGGTAAAGGAGATATTCGAGAAAAAAGGGGAGAACTCTTTCAGGGAGATGGAAACCGCCATGCTGAAGCAGATCCTCAACTCAGAGGAAGATTTCGTTCTGGCTCTTGGCGGAGGGGTTGTGGAGAAGGAGGAAAACCGTCAGTTGATTATGGACAAGAGCTTCTGTATCTGGATATTGAGCTCTCTCGACAATTCTGTATATTCTCCGAGATTCGTATCTTATCTGGCAGAAAGGCCTCTTCTTCAGAAGATGAGCAAACAGGAGGTTGAAGAACTTTACGAGCACAGACTTCCGCTTTACAGGGATATAGCAAATCAGACCATCTTTACGGATGGTCTGATTGATGAAGATATTATTGATGATCTTGCTTCGGTGATCAGTTCAGTTTGTCACCATTCATAGAAATCAGGAATTCTTCGTTGGTCTCGGTCCGGGCCAGTCTCGTTTTCATAAATTCCATCGCTTCTACTGATGTCATGTCCGCAAGATGATTGCGGAGAATCCATACTCTGTTGACATAATCCGGATTATACAGCAGATCATCGCGTCTGGTGCTGCTAAGGGTAACGTCAACGGCAGGGAATATACGTTTGTTGGCAAGCTTGCGGTCAAGCTGCAACTCAAGGTTACCCGTGCCTTTGAACTCTTCGAAGATTACGTCATCCATCTTTGATCCCGTCTCGGTCAAAGCCGTGGCTAGAATGGTGAGTGAGCCGCCATTCTCGATGTTTCTGGCAGCGCCGAAGAATCTCTTAGGTTTGTGGAGCGCGTTTGCATCCACACCTCCGCTCAGCACTTTACCGCTGGCAGGCTGTACCGTATTGTATGCGCGCGCAAGACGGGTTATTGAGTCAAGGAGAATAACGACGTCGTGTCCGCATTCTACAAGTCTCTTGGCTTTCTCCAACACCATATTGGCAACCTTCACGTGTCTCTCTGCAGGCTCGTCGAAAGTAGAAGAGATAACTTCCGCCTTTACGCTGCGCTGCATGTCGGTGACCTCCTCAGGACGCTCGTCAATCAGGAGCACCATCATGTAAACTTCAGGGTGATTGTCTGCGATTGCATTCGCGATGTCCTTCAGCAATACAGTTTTACCTGTCTTAGGCTGCGCTACGATCAGACCTCTCTGCCCTTTACCGATAGGGGTAAACATATCCACGATACGGATCGAGATATTGTCGTTGTGTCCGTGGCCTGTGAGGTTGAACTTTTCGTCAGGGAATAGAGGTGTAAGGAAGTCGAAAGGTACACGGTCTCTTACGAATTCAGGACTGCGACCGTTTATGCTGTTGATTTTTATCAGAGGGAAATATTTTTCACCTTCTCTCGGCGGTTTGATTTCGCCGGTAATCACGTCACCGTTCTTTATGGCGTAATTCTTGACCTGACTTTGAGATACGTAGATGTCGTCAGGCGAGTTGAGGTAGTTATAATCTGAAGAGCGAAGGAATCCGTATCCGTCAGGCATAATCTCGAGGACTCCGGTTGCCTGAACTGTCTGGTCGAAATCGACTTTAGGCTTAGGTTGGCTGTTTTCATTCTCAGCCTTGCTGTTTTTACCAGGTTTGGCCGCCTTCTTGGGCTGAACCTTCTCCTGGTTGTTTGCCGGAGGTTCGGCTGCTTCCGTTTTTGCAGGTTCCTCAGGTTTAGGCTCTGCTTTCTTTGTGGTTCTCTTCTTTGGAGCCGGCTTTGCAGCCTTCTCGACCTTTTCGCTTTCAGCTTTTTTCTCTGGGGCCGGAGCTTCTGAGTTCGCCTGCGGTTTGTTGTCTCCAAGATCTATCTTCTCTGCTTTGGCCGCGATTCTGGTGCGTTGCTTCTTTTTGTGAGGATTCTCATTGCTTTGAATAGCTTGTTCATCCAGAATTACATACACCAGTTCATCCTTGGAGATTGCTTCAGGCTTCTTGATTTTAAGCTCCTTGGCAATTGCAAAAAGTTCTTCTTGACTCTTTTTGCTCAATTCGATAATGTCGTACATTTATTGGATTTTACGTTGATTTGCGCTCAGCGGATTTGCCTCGCGCGGAAATGATACGCAAATATAGATATTTTTCGTCAAACAACAAAAACAATTACTACCAGCCGCTGCCACCTTTATTGTCCCAGTAACTTGAAGTTTTGTTGTATTGAAGCAGGTCTGAGAGCGCTGAGGCGTTGGCTGCAATACGGAAACTCCAGCTTGACCATGTTCCGCTAGGAATCCATGAGAATGAGATGTTGAAACAGTGCAGGTCATACGAAGCTGACAACTGGGTTGTCGTCAGTTTTTTTCTGGTTATGTCGTAGCCGGTGTTTATGGAAATGTTCAGAGCTTTAGTCAGCCTTATCCTTCCGGAGAGGCTGAAAGTCTGGGTAATGTTGTTCACTTTCTTCCATTCATCGTCAACTTGTTTGTAACTTCCTGAGTATGAGAAGTTATAGTTGATATTTACGGACCATGGAACACTCAGGTTGGTGTAATAGAGCCATCCTCCCGGGATGTATTCTCCGGTAACGGGATGGTAATAAACCCTGTAATAATCGGAGCCCACCGTAGAGGTCTGAACGGCTCCATTCTCTTTTCTGCCGTCGTTTCCGCTGATGCTTCCTTTTCCTGTAAGAGAGTAGGACAGGGATGCGCTCGCATTTGTGATACGACCGATAACGCCGTTCTTCAGTACCTGCAGCTTATTGATTCTCTGACCTTTTTCATCTACAGCGTAAGGGTCGAGAACCATACTGGCGTGAATGCCGAGTTTTCCGAAAACAGTGGTGTTGCCGGATATATTAATAGTGGAAAGCCTCAGAGAATCGGCCAGGAAGTTGTAGGATCCGCTGATTGTGAGCTGGTCTATCAACTTGACCTTCTTGGTGGTCGTGCCGGTCGTATCCCTGACTTTTGCCTCCAGATTGTTTCCGAATGAGAATCCGATGCTTGCTGAACGTCCTTTTGAAGGAGGAGAGAACATCATCCCGCTGTATTTATTATATTCCTGGGTGATGGTTTCACCTTTCTTGTTGGTATAGGTGAGCGTCGTCCATCCGTTGGCGGGCGTTCCCATCTCAGGCCTGAAGGAGAAACTGAACGAAGGAGTTATCATATGTCTGATAGCCTGCAACTTCCCTTTAGGATTGAAATTGAAAGTACCGTATATACGGGTGCTCATCGACAGTCCGGCGGAGAAATTCTGAGTAACTCCGAACGTGCTGAACTGGCTGGTCATCTGCGATATAACCTTATCCGCTTCAGGGTCGTAAGAACGCAGATTCTCTCTGAAGAACCACGTCATTCCGTACGATACGGAAGGAGAGAATTGCAGGTATTTGAACAGGGTGAATGAAGGCAGTCCGATACTGAAACTGTGATTCATTCCGTTGTTGAACTTGTCGAAAAATCCCTCCTGTCCAAACTCTTTGGCTTTGAAGTTTATTCTGTTCTGGAATGAGGTGTTGTAGCTGAAAGAGATCTTCTCGTAGATTTTCTCTTTGCCCACTCTGTTCTTGTTCCTGAACGGGTAGAACCTGTTAACGGAGAATGTTATGTTAGGCAGGGTAAATGAGTACGAACTGTCTCTTGAATTCTGGCTGTGAAGAGCGTTGATTGACAGGTTTCCGAAGGAGAAAGTCTTTGAGTATGAGATAGATGACGAGATCTGGTTCTGAATCGCGTCATTGATGTTTCTGGAATTGTATACGTTGTTGCGCGGGCTTGAGAAATTAACGGAAGCCCTGAACGAAGTTCCCGGAACAGCCTTGGTGTCCATAGCATGAGACCATCTCACGGAGAAATTCTTCGACTCGGAGAATTCGTTGGTGCCTCTTTCTCCGATGATATCCACGGAATAACCTATGCCCACCGAGCCGTCATAAGCGTATCTCTTTTTGTAGCGGGTGTTGAGGTCAAGAGCCCAGGAACCGTAAGAATAGATATCTCCAGTGATGGATATGTCGAAATGGTCTCCCAGAACGAAGTAGTAACCCAAATCTCTGAGATACAGTCCTCTGGAAGTTTCTTCTCCGTATGTTGGCATCATAATGCCGCTCGCTCTGGTCGGGAATTCAGGGACGAATCCGAAAGGGAGGGCTATCGGCAGCGGAACGTCTTCGATGACAAGATATGCCGGACCGAACACTGTTTTCTTGGAAGGCTGTGTCATAATCTTTGCGGCGGTCATCTGGAGATAATAGTGCGGGTGATCAGCGTCGCATACCGTATACTTGCCGCCAACAATGTTGACCGATTGGTCTTCCAGCATCTTCAGATTCTCACCTCGCAATTCACCCTCCTCGATATGAGTGTTCATATTCCTGATTCTGGCTTTCTTGGTGGTGAAATTGTAGGTGACCTCCTCCATTTTGTAGGTAACCCCTTCGTTGGTCATTTCCGGAGAGCCTATCAGGTTTCCGTCAAAGTCGCGGGTACCCCTGGCGTAGACGGTGTTGGCATCAATGTCGTACTCCATGTAGTCCGCTTTGAGGGAGATGTCTCCGTATTCTACGGAAACGTCACCATAATAATATATCATCTTGTGAGGACCTGAAAGATCTTCTATTACGGAGTCTCTGGCTGATGAGAATGCAGGCCTTTCGAGAACGGATTGTCCGGTCTCCAGAATGCCCGGCTCCTGAATTGGCAGGGTATTGGTAGTATCGGTACCTTGAACCCACACAGGTTGCTCGACTGAATCAGGATCCGGAAGAATTCTCAAAGAAGTATCCTGCACAGCGACTATAGAAGTGTCAGGAACTGGCCTGACCTGATTTTGTGCGGCAACTGTGCTTGTGAAAGCTGTTAACAGTACTATATATGTAAAAAGCTTACGTATCAGTTTCACAAATTTATTAACTTTGCAAATGTACAAATGTAAGAAAAATTGTTGGAACTATGCTTCGATCCATGAGAGCGTCACGTATTATTAATGCACTTCTTACGCTAATTCTTCTATTGTTCTCTCATTCTCTGGCCGCCCAACAACAGGGAGTCACACTCAAGACCGTTGTTATCGATGCGGGACACGGAGGGAAGGATCCCGGCGCCGTCTCTCTCGACAACAAGGTGAAGGAGAAAGACGTAGTTCTGGACATTGCTCTTACTCTCGGTGATAAAATCAAAAAGGCCTATCCAAACATCAACGTAATCTACACCCGAAAAAGTGATGTTTACGTGGAATTGAATGAGCGCTCAAACATAGCCAACAAAAATCATGCAGATTTATTCATATCGATCCACTGCAATTCAGTTCCCAAGAAATCCAAGGCTCCGAGCGGCTGCGAGACTTTCATAATGGGTGCGAACAAGAGCGCTTCGAATATGGAGGTTTGCAAGATAGAGAACTCCGTGGTTTTACTGGAGGAGGACTACTCTACCAAGTATCAGGGTTATGATCCGAACGATCCCGAATCGGCAATTTTCTTCAATCTGATGCAGAATGCATTCTTCGAGCAGAGTCTGATTTTCGCCGATTTGTGCCAGAAGAATCTGCGAAAGAGCCCTATTCCGACCAACAGAGGAATCAAGCAGGGTGGATTGCTCGTGCTGTGGCGTACTACAATGCCTTCGGTACTTGTTGAGCTGGGATTCATTACAAATGCTTCAGACAGAAACGTTCTGGGAACAAAATCCAAAAGAGGCGAGCTTGCCAGCGCTCTTTTCAATGCATTCGAGCAGTTCAAGAATCAGTACGAAGGTCAGATCGAGGTCGATCTGTCTTCTATAACAATCCAGGAAGGCTCAGAATACGAAGAAGAATCAAACGAGGCTCCGGCGACAGTGTCCAAACCGGTAAACGACGCCTACTATGCGGTGCAGATTTTTGCCGTCTCAAAAAATTTGAAAGACGGGGCGGCTGAGTTCAAAGGAGAAAAAAATATTGGAAGATTTTCTTCAGGTTCTCTGATAAAATATACCGTCGGACACTACGATACTGAGGCTCAGGCAAACAAGCAACTTCCGGCTTTACAGAAGAAGTTCAAGGGGGCCTTTGTAGTCAAGATTGAAGGAGGGAAAATCGTAAAAAAATAATTTGATAAATATCAATAATATGCAATTTTTTCGTCTGTTAAATTCCTGAAAATCAGAATAGGAATTTTGTAAAAATATTTTTTTGATAGGTATCAAATACGTATAATTATTTCGAAAAATACAATAGAAAAAAATAATTTTTTTAACTTTTTTTTCTTCAATTTTGCATTACCTCGAATCGGGGTAATGAAATAATGAAAGAACAGACTTACAAACAGGTTTGGGATGAGTGTCTGGACATAATCAGGGACAACATCTCAGAAGAGAGTTTCAACGCTTGGTTCGCGTCGATCAAAGCGGTGTCTCTGGAGGATTCTGTTCTTACCATCGAGGTACCTTCTGATGGCGTTCGCGAAGTCATCGAGGCGAGATTTATCAAGTTGTTGGGATCCGTTCTCCGTCGTGTTATCGGTCCTAGGGCAAGATTGATTTACAATGTCCGCATTATCAGGGACAAGGTCGTAAAACTTCCTCATTTATCTTCAGAACAATTGGAAAATCGCGAGATGTCTCTTCCGGGCGAGGCTGCCGGTTTCACCGGCAACCCGTATTTAATCCCGGGGCTCAAGAAGATGAAGATAGATCCTCAATTGAATCCTATTTATTCATTCGAGAATTTTATCGAGGGAGACTGCAACCGCCTTGGCCGTACTGCGGGCCTTAGCATAGCGTCCAATCCCGGAAAAAACGCCTTCAATCCTCTGTTTATATACGGAGGCCCGGGATTGGGCAAAACCCATCTTGCGCAGGCTATCGGTATCGAGATCAAGAAGAACTTCCCTGAGAAGATAGTCCTTTACGTTAGTGCCAACCGCTTCCTGACTCAGTTCATGGATGCTGCCGGCGTTAACAACAAAATGACCGATTTCCTGCGTTTCTATCAGTCGCTTGACGTGCTCATAATCGACGATGTGCACGAATTCTCAGGAAAGAAAGGGACGCAGAATGCATTCTTCCAAATTTTCAATTATCTGCATCAGTCAGGAAAACAATTGGTTCTGACCTCTGACAGACCTCCTGTGGAGTTGTCGGATCTGGATCAAAGACTGCTCTCCCGTTTTAAATGGGGGCTTTCAGTTGAGCTGCTGAGTCCCGATTATGAGACTCGTCTGGCAATTCTCAAGTCCAAGAGTTTCAGAGAAGGTGTGGACGTTCCCGAAGAAGTGTTGGAGTTCATAGCCCGCAAAGTGAAGGGAAATGTTAGAGAATTGGAAGGATTGCTCTTCTCATTAATTGCAAATGCCACTTTCGCGAAGAAGAGTATGACTTACGAATTGGCTTCCGAGTTGATCGGCAAGATTGTCAAGGATACTCGTAACGAGATCACCGTCAGTCATATTCAGGATACCATTTGCGATTATTTCGGTATCACTCCGGAGCTGTTCCTGTCGAAGACGCGTAAAAGAGAGATTGTTCAGGCTCGCCAGATTGCGATGTACCTGAGC
>JAFSTD010000009.1 GCA_017450655.1 Bacteroidales bacterium
TGATAAAGTCTTCACCAAGAATATCGTGATAGATAGAGTTAATGAGATACTAAGCCACTAATAACATACAAGATTTGATGCAATTGAATAAAGTATAACAAGATACTCTTGAATGAGGGGGAGTAAGGCTTCGTGACGCGATAGTAACACTGTACATGAAGTGGTGGTTCTTTGACAGTCTCAAGAACTGTTGATTGGCAAAACCAATAAAGAATAAAAACGAAATACAATATATGATTTGGACATATGTCATCATCGTGGTGCTGCTATTGGCGGCGGAGTTGGTGTACTTTAAGATTGCAGACAGATGCGACATCATCGACAAACCCAACGAGAGGAGCTCGCACAGCACGATTGTGCTGCGTGGTGGTGGAATCATCTTTGCTATCTCCATGATTATATGGATGATTTGGCAGCTAGTGAATGGAGGATGGGGCAGTGTTCAGGAATACATCCCTTTTATGTGTGGTCTTGTTATGATCTGCACGGTGAGTTTCTGGGATGATGTTCACTCATTGCCGGACAGCATACGCATGGTCGTGCAGATTGTTGCCATACTGCTGATGTTTTGGTCGGTGGAATTGTACTCTGCTTTTGACAGCTGGGTATGGATGGTAGTGGTAGCGGCTATCGCATTGTTTTTCTGCGTGGGGGCAACGAATATCATCAACTTCATGGATGGTATTAATGGAATAACGGCAGGTTATGCGTTCGCTATGCTGGTGCCATTGCTGTTAGTTTCTGGTTTCAGATTTCAAGTTTCAGCTGAGATTGCGTATCATGCCCGCAATGAGGTTCCTGGTTTTATAGAGCCATCTTTTCTGATTGTAGCGATTATTGGTGTACTGGTATTCAGTATCTTCAACTTCAGGCCTAAGGGCAAGGCAAAGTGCTTTGCGGGGGATGTGGGGAGCATCGGCATTGCGTTTGTCATCTTGTTTGTACTGAGCAGGTTGATGCTGGCATCGAAGGACGTGACATGGATTGTGTTCTTCCTAGTTTATGGTATAGATGGCAGCATGACCATATTCCACCGAATAATGTTGCATGAGCATTTGGGCCAGGCTCACCGTAAACATGCGTACCAGTTGATGGCAAATGAATTGGGAATAAGTCATATGGTTGTTTCATTGATTTATATGGTACTACAGTTGATAGTATCACTGGGGTTCATTTATGTTTGTCCAAATACTATATTGGCACATTGGGTTTATCTTGTGAGTGCGGGGGTAGTGTTGTCTCTTGCCTATGCGCTATTTATGAAAAAATACTACCATCTCCACGAGGAGTATTTAGCTTCTTTGACAAATGAAAATTGATTCTGTACTGCTTAATCAATTATCGGCGCAAGCAAAATCCTCTCCTCGTCTGAGGATGAATTATGATTTGCGTAATTCACCGGATGATAATTCTCAACGGATGTTGAATGCAGTAGAGCCAGGAACGCAAGTACCAATTCATAGACATTTGAAATCATCGGAGACCATTATTATTCTAAGAGGAAAGTTTAAAGAGCTTCTTTTTGATGATTCAGGGAGTATTATTGAATGTGCATTATTGGAGGAAGGTGGGCAATGTTCTGCTTTTCAAATACCTAAAAACACATGGCACTCAATTGAAGTATTAGAGTCAGGTACAGTTTTCTGTGAATGCAAAGACGGTCCATACGCCCCGGACAGAGATGATGAATTCTTTTCTGATTTAAATAAAGCCTTATGAAAACCTATTGTCAGACACTTGAGCTTGTCAATGATCCTGATGTGATTCGCAGATACTGCGATGCGCACAAAAAGGTGTGGCCCGAGGTTGTGGAGGGAATGAAGCAGGTAGGTATTGTAGATATGAAGATTTATCGTCGTGGTACTCACGTATTTATGATTTGCAATACTACCGATGATTTCGATTGGAATAAAGACTGGGAGAGACTCTCCAAGTTGCCTCGCCAGGCAGAATGGGAGGCTTTCGTGGCAGAATGTCAGGGACGCGACCCGTCCCGTCCGAGCCATAAGAAATGGCGCCTGATGGAAAAGATTTTTGATATGGCACAATAAAAAAGCTCGGCATCTGCCGGGCTTTTTTACCTCACCCTCTCACACCCCTTCTTTGCAACCCAGGCCCAGAAGAGGCCGAAAGCCAGTCCCACGGCGAAGCCGACGAGGACGCATCTAGTGAAGAGTTTGCAGACGAAGATGAGGCTGATTGAATTATCGCATATGGGGGAAAAAGGTAATAACTCTTAAAGAGTGTTTTTTTGTTGATAACTTCCTTTTGACAAATTTTCATTACGTAAGCATACAATGATATGGATTATTCACTACTTATCAATAAACAAATAATAGGAATATTAATAGTGGATACAAAGGTTTATAACAATTATTCTCTTCCTTATTTGTCAGGTCCTCAACTCTGCGATCTGTCTACATCTTTCGGATTGACCATCACATATGAATGGGGGCGAGATGCTCATAATAAGAGTAGGTGGGAGTATATGCAAGATTTACTAACCTTCCTTAACGAGCAAGGTCGAGTCCCGGAACTTTTAAGTTTCATTATGCAAAAAAAACGTTTTGACAAAATAACGGGAATAAGTAGTGTCGAGCAATTTAATGAATTATACGAATCAATAATAAAAGGCGCGATTGATGCTATCAATGTCCAGTTAATCTTTTCTAAGGTCGAGTTGAGATTTGCTAATAAAAAGTTCTTTTTAGTTAATGTTGATGAGGAAATAATTTTAGACATTCCCATATTAGATCGCATTAGTCCTCAATACATTAAAGAATTGCCAGATAGGATTAAAAATGATTTAGATAATAATGATTATGATAGCGTAATAACTAAGTCAAGAACCCTACTTGAAGAAGTAATGATATATATTATTGAAGAAAAGACCGGGAATCCCTATTCAAGTAATGGCAAGCTGGAAAAAATATATCAAGATGCTACAACTCAGTTAAATATGCAGCGAAGAGGAGATTGGGATAAAAGAATAAACGATTTACTTGGCGGTCTTCACAGAATCATAAGTGCTATATCAAGTATGAGGAATATTGGTGGTGATGCTCATGGAGTTGGAACTAGTAGGGTTTCTATACAGAAACACGAAGCACTACTTGTGTATAATGCATCAATGCTGCTTGCACAGTATTGGCTAGCAGTACTAGAAATACGGAACTAATAGATGAAAAAGAAGGTATAGTGTTGTTAAACACACAACAATAACCTTTTTCTTAATAAAAAGAGAGATTAGTTATAATTCAATATTCTTATCTTCGAATGATTTCACTAAACAATGTAAGTTTTCATCTTGCCTACTTGCGTTGTTTTTCCACTGAAGAGGGCGAAGTTTTTCTAGATTGTCAGATCCCCCCTTTGATTTAGGAGTAATGTAATCAATTTCCCACCCGTAAATGTTGTTTCGTTCACCATATTTGTCGCGTCTAATCCAAGCCCCACACTGATCTTGCCTATACATTGAAGAATCATAACCAAATATAGTGTTTGCCTTTTCCCAGACCTCTTGAATTATTATTACATACATCAAATGCCATTTGTATTGCGCCCCCTTATGTTATTGACTTAAGTTTATTGTATATTATTGTAAAAAGGACCGTTTTAAGGTTGTTTGTGTTTTGGTTAAAGAATGCTCGTTAAGCGAGCATTCTTTGTTTTATAGAGTCATCATAAAATAATCCTTTTACATCGCGCACGCCCAACCAAACTTATTTGCAAGATCTTGTAACAAGTTAATGTCTTTCCTTGGAAGAGTTACAGAGATAGTCTCTTTGGTGTTTCTTTTTTTTGCTATTTTGGCAGAGTCTATTACATATTTAGTTTGTAGGTTCATCCAAATCTCTGCCGGTATATCTAGAGTTTTCTCGAGCGCTATAGCCATATTAAGTGTGACATCTCGTTTGCCATTGATAGTCTCACTGAGCACTGATGGAGATATGCCACTATCTTGAGCCAATTGCTTTTGTGTAATACCACGTGCTGTTAGTTCATCCTTTATGAGTTCTCCTGGATGTGTAGCCTCGAAAGGTGTTAATTCTCTTTTATTCATAGTGCTTTGATAATTCTGTTATGATTGCATTGATTATTATTCCTTGTTCGTTTGGACTTGTGTAGAAAAGAAGGCGATATTGATCATTAATCCATACTGCACTAACACCCTTTAGATTACCTTGCTTCTTCTCATAGTGGAGAGATTTCATACGAAACAAATCTTCAACTCGCGGAGCGGCTATGATATAATCCACAGCCTTTTTGAATCGTCTAACGATATCAAGAGGTAATCTATTGTATCTTTTGTCGTTTGTTTGGCCATCAAAGTATAGATCCTCTAACGCCTCATTCTCAAACACCACCTGCATCTTTTCTTCGTTTTATAGTGCAAATATACGTATACAAAAATAATTCGCAAAACTGCGAATTATTTTTTTGTTTCTACCGTCAACTTACCTCACCCTCTCACACCCTTTTTTTGCCACCCAGGCCCAGAAGAGGCCGAAAGCCAGTCCCACGGCGAAGCCGACGAGGACGTCTCCGGTGAAGTGTTTGCCGACGAAGATGCGGCTGATGCCGACGAGAGCGGCCCAGATGAAGATGCACCATCCGTACACTCTGTACTTGCGCTTCACGTTGTCATTCCACCTGAATCCCCAGAAAGTACTTGCTGCAAATCCCATCGCGTTGGCGGCGTGGGCGGAGTAGAATCCGTAGAGATTGCCTTTGTCTTCAAGCAGGTGTAGGCTGCCGGCAATCATGTCGCCGTCCCAGCATGGGCGCAGGCGTGCGAAGAACTCTTTGGTGAAGTTCGCCAGCTGGTCGCAGCATGTGATTGTCAGAATCACGGAAGCGGTCACGATCAGCGCTTTTTTCCAGCCCAGATTGCGGAAAAGGAAGAACAGTACCGCTACGTAGAGAATGGCCCAGATAAATCTGTTTGAAAAAACTGTCCAGACAAAGTCGCTTGCAGGGCAGTTCAGGGAGTTTATTGCCAGCGTGACGTCTTTGTCTATATGATGCAATTGTCTAAAAAATAGTTCCATTGGTAAAAATTTGGATAAAGATACTACCTTTGCTCCGCAAAAACCATTTTAAACTTTATAATAACTAGAAAAAATGAAAAAAATCTTTGCTGTAGCTTTGTTCTTAATGACATTGTCTCTATCTGCTGTTTACGCTCAAAACGATGAGCAGCTAATCACCGGTAGCATTTCTTTTAGTCCTCAATACCACTGGAGAGGTATGAACAATGCAAACGGTCTTGTTTCTTTCACTGAAGTCGGTTTGAATTTAGGCGGTTTCAACTTTACTGCAGAAGGGATTTTTGAACTTATAAGACGTCATTATTCAGAGATTAACCTCTATGCCAGCTATACTCTGGGAGGTTTCACTCTCACTCTTGCCGATTATTATTCTGCAGACGGTCTCAACGGTCACAGATATTTTGATCTCGACAATCATACGACTGCTCACAGCCTTGAGCTGGGTCTGACTTTCGAGCCTGAGAACGTTCCTATCTGGGCAAGTGTCAACACTACGCTTTGGGGCGCTGACAAGGACGAGGATCTCGGCAAACAGCTCTATTCTACATACCTTGAGGTGGGCGGTTACTACGATTTCGAGAATAACAGCACTATTTCTCTGGGAGTAGGCGCAGGTCTTCCGAACAGTATGTACTCAGACTACAGACCTAAATTCTCTATCTGCAATATGGAGCTTACATACGAGAAGAGATTGGAGTTTGAGCAGTTCACAATGCCTCTCTCAGTTTCTCTGGTAGGCAATCCGCTTCTCAGAAAGACTTTTGTTAACTGCGGTGTTGGAATTTCTTTCTAACTTTATAGAAAAAAATGAAAAGAATAATTATTGTCGCTTCGATAGCTTTGTTTGCGCTGACATCTTGCTGCAAACAATCAGCTGTTCAGGCTACCATCAAGGCTGACCCGGTTATCGTGAATGCTTTGGCTCAGGTTAGCGCCGACAGCATCGAGACTTACATCAATGACCTTGTGGCTTTCCACACAAGACATAATCTCAGCACTCAGACCGACCCTGAGAAGGGGCTCGGCGCTGCAGTGAACTATCTCGTGGCTAAATGCGAGAGCTGGACTCCCAACGTTGAGGTAATCCGTTACGATGCAGGCGGTCCCGGCACTCGTCTCGGTCGCGAAGTGAATCTCCCTTGCGTTCTGGTGACCCTTCCGGGCACAGAAGGTGCCGGTGAGATTATCCTCATGGCTCACATCGACACCCGCGTGGCTGACAACAACGACTCTACCAGCTTCGCTCCGGGCGCAAACGATGATGCCAGCGGTATGGCATGTCTTCTTGAGACTGCCAGAATAGTGTCTAAGATTCCTCTCAAGCAGACAATCAAGTGTCTCTTCGTTTCAGGTGAGGAGCACGGCCTGCTCGGTTCACAGGCAGTTGCCAAGATTGCCAAGGCTGAAGGATGGCCTATTCTCGGCGTTATCAACAACGATATGATCAGCAACGCGGTTTCAAGCGAGACTAACCTTGAGACTATCGATATGGTCCGCGTATTCTCCGACAGTCCTAACGGTGAGGACAGTGACGCCCGTCAGTGGGCTCGCTACATCAAGGAGTGCGCTGCCACTTACGTTCCGGGTCACGAGGTTAAGCTTATGTACCGCAACGACCATTACAGAAGAGGCGGCGACCACACTTCATTCAGCAATGAAGGTTTCGTGGCTGTGAGAATGAGCGAATATTACGAGAATTATGACCGTACACACCAGCTGGTACACGAAGAGAACGGCATCGCTTACGGTGACGTCATTTCAGGCTTGAGCGTTCCTTACCTTGTAAAGAATATCCGCGTGAACATGGCGGCTGCAATGTCGCTAGCAAGCGCTCCGGCTAAGCCAGCAGGCGCACGCATAGCCAATGCAAACGCTCTGAGCAACTATACCGTCCTTTCCTGGAGACCTGTTCTCAAGGCTGACGGAACTCCTGACGAGACAGTTCACTATGAAGTGCTTTACCGTGAGACTGACCAGCCTGTATGGCAAGTTTACGGAGAGTATGAGCTTGACCCTTCGGAGAATGTTCAGAAAGCGGAGTTCCCTCTCAGCAAGGACAACTACTTCTATGCAGTCCGTTCTGTATCGGAAGGCGGTCATCCAAGCCTCCCTGCCGTTTGCAGATAACGTAGATTGATTATATGGCAGCATTGATATTCTTCTTGCTATTCGCGGTCCTGGTATCGTTCCTCTGTTCGATACTGGAGTCGACTCTGATGAGTACCCCGATTTCTTACGTAACGATGCGTGAGGATGACGGTTACAAGCCGGCCTCCATTATGAAGAAGTACAAGCAGGACCCATCAAAGCCGATAGCAGCAATACTGTCATTGAACACTATAGCCAATACCATAGGAGCCGCAGGAGTGGGCTACCAGGCCAACGTCATATTCGGCTCCCAGTGGTTTGGGCTGGTGAGTGCCGCCACCACCATTCTTATTCTGGTCTTTGCGGAAATCATCCCGAAGACTATCGGCACAACCCACTGGCGCTCCCTTATGGGCTTCACGGCTTACGTGATCCGCGCCCTGGTGATTATTCTCTATCCTGTAGTTATTTGTGTAGAATGGCTCCAGAAGCTTATATCTCCGAAGAATCAGGAAGCTGCGGCGATTTCCCGCGAAGAAGTGGGCGCCATGGCGGACGTGGCTGAGGAATCAGGCGAGCTGGACGAAGATGAGAATGAGATAATCCAGAATCTGATAAACATCGACGAGCTTACGGCCGCCGAGGCTATGACCCCACGCGTCGTATCTGCAATCGCTCCCGAGTCGATGTCCATCAAGAGTTTCTACAAAGACCGTCGTTTCCTGCACCACAGCCGTATTCCGGTGTATGCCGACAATGATGAGTACATCACCGGTTACATTCTCCGTGTGGAGGCCCTCCAGCTTATGGCTGAAGACAAATTCGACGTCAAGCTGGGCGATATCCGCCGCGACATAGAGAGTTTCCCGGAAGACACTCCTCTGGAGAAAATCTGGGACGAAATGATCGCCAAAAAAGAGCAGATTTGCGTCATCATCAATGAGTACGGCTCTTTCCAGGGTATTCTCACAATGGAGGACGTGATAGAGACCATCCTCGGCGACGAGATTGTCGACGAGCGTGATGTGGTGGTGGACATGCAGGAATTAGCCCGCGAGAAATGGCAGTCGCAGGCTAAGAAATCCAATCCCAAAAAGAAGAAATAATTTCGCTATCTGATAGCGAGCTTAGGCATCGGCAGATTGTCGTATTCTCCGTTGTTGAGCTTGTCGCGCAACTCTTTGAATGCGTTGAGCGTGTAATCTACGTCTTCGATGCTGTGGGCTGCCGTAGGGATAATGCGGAAAATCACCATTCCCTCCGGAATCACCGGATAAATCACGATAGAGCAGAAGATGTGATACTTCTCGCGAAGCTCGTAAGCCATGTTCGTAGCTTGGTTTACGCCGCCGAGTACGTGAACAGGGGTTACGCAGGCCTCTGCTGGTCCGATGTCGAAGCCGAGGTCACGGAATCCTTTCTGCAGTCTGCGGGTCACTGTCCAGAGCTTCTTGCGGAGCTCGTCGCCTTCTGCCGAGCGGATTATCTCGAGTCTCTTCAAACATCCTTCCACGATAGGCATAGGGAGTGATTTTGCGTAGATCTGAGAGCGCATGTTGTACTTCAGGAAGTCAATGATAGCCTTCTCGGAAGCTACGAAGCCGCCGATTGTGGCCATTGACTTGGCGTATGCGCCGATATACACGTCGATGTCGTCCATCACTCCGAAATGCTCCGAAGTTCCGCGGCCGTGAGGACCCATTACTCCGAATCCGTGAGCGTCGTCAATCAGAATTCTGAATTTGTACTTCTTCTTGAGGGCCACGATTTGGTCGAGAATTCCCAGCGCGCCGGTCATGCCGTACACACCTTCGGTAATCAGGAGTACGCCGCCGCCTTGCTCGTCAGCCAGTTTGGTAGCCACCTTTAGCTTCTGCTCGCAGCTTGCGATATCGTTGTGTTTGTAAGAGAATGATTTGCCTGTGTGGAGACGCTTACCGTCGAGAAGGCACGCGTGAGCCTCTGAGTCAAAGACAATTACGTCGTGTCTTGTAACAAGGGAATCTATCGTGGAGATAATGCCCTGATAGCCGAAGTTGAACAGGAATGCCGCCTCTTTGCACTCGAATTCCGCAAGCTCTTTCTCCATCTTCTTGTGAAGGGCTGTCTGGCCGGTCATCATACGGCTTCCCATAGGGTAGGCCATACCCCAGCGCGCTGCCGCTTCTGCGTCCGTCTTTCTGATGGCAGGGTGGTTTGCGAGGCCCAGATAGTTGTTGAGGCTCCAGCAAAGGACATCCTGTCCGTTGAAACGCATATGAGGTCCCAATTCTCCTTCGAGCTTTGGAAATGAGTAATATCCTTCTGCAAATTCGCGGTACTGTCCGAGCGGACCGCCGGTAGATTCTTTTATTCTTTCAAAAATGTCTTTCATATTCGGTAAACGTTTTTACAAATGTCAAAAATAGAGATATTTTTCCATAAATTTGTAATTCACTCTTTTTTGTCGCGATGAATTTCAAAATCAACGCTCCATACAAGCCTACGGGCGATCAGCCGGAGGCTATAGCGCAGCTCGCCGCCTATCTCAAGGATGGCGTGCATTCGGCTACGTTACTGGGCGTTACCGGCTCCGGTAAGACTTTCACCATGGCAAACGTGATAGAGCAGCTGCAGCGTCCTGCTCTCATTCTGAGCCACAACAAGACTCTTGCGGCGCAGCTCTACGGAGAGTTCAAGGCGTTCTTCCCGGAGAATGCGGTGGAGTACTTCGTGAGCTACTACGACTACTATCAGCCGGAGGCTTACATCCCTACCACCGACACCTACATCGAGAAGGATCTGAGCATCAATGACGAGATTGAGAAACTGCGTCTGAGCGCTACCAGTGCTTTGCTTTCGGGGCGAAAGGACGTGATTGTGGTGTCGTCGGTTTCGTGCCTCTACGGCATAGGCAATCCGGATGACTTCCATCAGACGACAATAGAAATCAAGCGTGGCCAGACGTTGCGCCGCACCTCGTTTCTGTACCGGCTCGTGGATGCCCTCTACAGCCGTAACGAGGCGGAGTTCAAGCGCGGCACTTTCCGTGTGAAGGGTGACAGCGTGGACATTTTCCTGGCTTACGGTGACCTGGGGTGCAGGGTTGTATTCTTCGGGGATGAGATAGAATCCATCGAGCTGATAGACCCGATAAACGGCGCTACGGTGGAGTTTCTGGAGGAGATATCCATCTATCCGGCAAACAACTTCATCACCACGAAGGAGCGCATCAAGGATGCCATCTCGCAGATTCAGGACGATATGCGCGCCCGCGTGGAGTATTTCAACGAAGTGGGACGCTATCTGGAGGCCAAGAGGCTCCGTCAGCGTGTGGAGTACGACATCGAGATGATCAAGGAGATAGGCTACTGTCCGGGAATAGAGAATTACAGCCGCTACTTTGACAGGCGCAATCCGGGTCAGAGACCGTTCTGCCTGATAGATTACTTCCCGAAGGATTTCATCACCTTCATCGACGAGAGTCACGTGACGATCCCTCAAGTACGTGCGATGTATGGCGGTGACCACAGTCGCAAGGACACTTTGATAGAATACGGATTCAGGCTTCCGGCGGCCGCGGACAACCGCCCGCTGAAGTTCGAGGAGTTCGACAACATAATAGGGCAGAGGGTTTACGTGAGCGCCACTCCCGGCGATTACGAGCTTCAGGAGTGTGGCGGTCTGGTAGTGGAGCAGGTTGTCCGTCCTACGGGATTGCTGGACCCTCCGATTGAGGTCAGACCTACCAAGAATCAGATAGATGACCTTCTCAACGAGATTGAGATCCGGGCCGAGAAAGACGAGCGGGTGCTTGTGACCACTCTCACCAAGAGAATGGCCGAGGAGCTTGAGAAATACCTTACCAGAATGGAGGTGCGCTGCCGCTACATCCACTCTGATGTGGACACTCTGGAGCGTGTGGAGATTATCGACGACTTCAAGGCCGGGCGTTTCGACGTGCTGGTGGGAGTTAACCTCCTCCGCGAAGGACTGGACATCCCGACCGTATCGCTCGTGGCTATTCTCGACGCTGACAAAGAGGGGTTCCTGAGAAGCGAGAGATCTCTCACCCAGACTGCGGGACGCGCCGCCCGTAACATAAACGGCAAGGTGATAATGTACGCCGACACCGTCACGATGTCGATGCAGCTCACAATAGACGAGACAAACCGCCGCCGCAACAAGCAGCAGGTTTACAATAAAGACAACAACATTACGCCACAGCAGGTTGAAACCAAGAAAGGTGGCATAATGACAAATTCTCCGGCCAGAGAATACGAATTCGAAGCCGAGAAACGGGCTAAGTACCTGGAGGAGGATCCGGTAATCAGCTCGATGAACAGACAGCAGCTTCAGGCTGCCGTGAATGCCGCCAAAAAAGCTATGGAAGAGGCTGCCGAGGCCCTTGACTTCGTGAAAGCGGCCAAGGCGCGCGATGAAATGAATGCCCTCAAAAAGATACTTGAAGAGAGATGAATTGCGAGAAAGTCATAAACGATATATGCAGCCGTTACGACAGCGCGGCGGCGGAGATGATCCGCCGTGCCTTCGCATTGGCCTCGGAGTCTCTCAAAGAGCTCAAGAGGAGCAACGGGGTGCCGTTCATCGAACATCCGGTGGGTGTGGCTCAGATTGTGTGCGATGAGGTTGGCCTTATGGCTGACTCCGTAGTCGCCGTATTCCTCCACGAAGCGAGCCGCGTGAATGATTCTCTTCTGGATTCTGTGAAGAAAGAGTATCCTTCCGAGATCGTATCCATCGCCGTGGCCCTCAACAAGATATCGACCATCAAGCCGAAGGATACCAACCTCGAGGCCGACCGCTACCGCCGGCTGATAGCGTCTTATTCTAAAGACCCGAGGGTATTCCTTATCAAACTGGCTGACAGACTGGAGCTTATGCGCAATCTCGGCGCACTCCCCAAGAGTGATGCGATGCGCAAGAATATGGAGACGATGTTCCTCTATATACCGCTGGCGCACCAGACCGGAGTCTATAACATAAAAGCGGAGCTGGAGAATCTCTGGCTGAAATATTCTCACCCTGAGCAGTACCGCGAAATAACAAATCAGCTCACTGCCACGGAGAAAGACCGGGAAGCTCTCGTGACGGAGTTTGTGAATCCGCTGAAGGACAAGCTCACCCGGGAGGGGATAAAGTACACCCTCAAGGCCAGGACCAAGAGCGCTTATTCTATATGGAGGAAGATGCTGACGCAGGATATCCCTTTCAGCGAGGTGTACGACGTGTTCGCAATCCGCTTCATCATAGACGCTCCTCTCGAGAAGGAGAAGGACGTGTGCTGGCAGGTTTATTCTCTGGTGACCGAAGAGTACGAACCCGACACAAGCCGTCTGCGCGACTGGCTGACCGTTCCCAAGCCGAACGGATATCAGTCTCTCCACACTACCGTAAAGGATAAGAAAGGGAAGTACATCGAGGTGCAGATTCGTACCGAGAGAATGGATTACGAGGCCGAGATGGGTCTTGCGGCTCACTGGTCTTACAAAGGGGTGAAGCGTGAAGAGGGGATGAACAACTGGCTCGCGCGCGTGAGAAACCTGATGGAGAATCCGCAGGAATCTGCGTACAGACAGGTGGAAGAGTCCGGCAATCACGACGTATTCGTATTCACTCCGAACGGTGATCTGAGGCAGCTGCGAGAAGGTGCCTCAGTGCTTGATTTCGCATTCGACATTCACACGAACGTGGGCTTGAAGTGCACCGGAGGTAAGATCGGGGGCAAGATGGTTTCCATCAAGGAGAAACTCAAGACGGGCGACGTGGTGGAGATCCTCACGGGAAAGAACCAGAAGCCTTCTGCCGACTGGCTCGATTTCGTAGTGACCGGCAAGGCCAGAACCAAGATTAAACAGAAGCTGAACGAGGCTCAGAACAAGCTCACGAAGGACGGCAAGGACATTCTCGACCGGAAGAGCAAGAGCTGGAAGCTCCCTCTGACCGATGAGATTCTCTCGGCTCTGACCAGAAAATACAAATTCAAAATCACCTCCGATTTCTACGCCGCTGTAGGCGCCGAACAGATAGATCTCGCCGACGTCAAAGCGTTTATAGAGAAGTTCGGCTCCGAAGAGGCTGCCGAGGCTGCGAAGGAGGCTGTGCCTGTAGCACAGCAGGCCGCTCCGGCGGGGAATTCCGAGTACCTTGTGATAGGGAGCAACGAGCGCCTCCGCGGCCTGGACTACAAAATGGCAAAATGCTGCAATCCGGTATATGGAGACGAAGTGTTCGGCTTTGTGACAATCAACGACGGTATCAAGATTCACAGAATGTCGTGCCCGAATGCAGCCCGTCTGCTCACTTACGAGCACCGCGTGGTGAAGGTACGCTGGCGTGAAGCCGTCTCAACTTCCAGCTTCCAGACTAAGCTGAAGGTTGTGCTTGACGACGAAACGGCTGCGAATGAACTCTTCACCATAGTGTCGGGATTCGGCGCTTCCGTGAGGGCTTACACCCTCAATGCACGCGCCGCCAAGGGAGATTTTGAAGTTTTGCTTACGCTATTTGTAAAGAATTCGTCATCTTTGGACAAGATAATCGCTGCAATCAAGAAGATGAAAGAGGCCAAGCAAGTGACGAGACTGTAATGAAGGATGCGATTTTCATAAAAGGGGCGAGAGCCAACAATCTGAAGAATATCGACGTCGAGATCCCTCGCGGGAAGCTCGTGGTGATCACAGGTATCTCAGGCAGCGGCAAATCGTCTCTGGCTTTTGACACCCTCTATGCGGAGGGGCACCGCCGCTTTGCGGAGAGCCTTTCTTCATTTGCCCGTCAGTTCCTCGGGAGAATGTCCCGTCCGGCCGTCGATTTCATCACCGGAATACCGCCGGCAATAGCCGTAAAACAGGGCGTAACGACCTCCAATCCGAGGAGTACCATCGGTACCACCACGGAGATTAACGACTATGTGAGGGTTCTTTTCGCCAAAATAGGGCATATTTATTCTCCGGTAAGCGGAGTCGAAGTCAAGTGCGACACTGCGAAAGGGGTGGTCGATTATCTGCTGACCCTGAAGGAGAAGAATGCGCTCGTGGCGGCCCGTATCGACTGGAACGGCTATGAGAAAGTGGAGAAGCTGATGCTCCTCAAGGAGTCCGGCTTCAACCGCGTCGTGGATTATTCTACGGGGGAAATCTACCGTATAGACGACGTGCTGACCAGGAAGGTGACGCCGGATTACGATTCTCTGGCGCTCCTGGTGGACAGGCTCATGCTTCCGGAATCGGCTGCAGACGAGGAGGATTTTCTCGCCCGCGCTCTCGACTCTGTGGAAACGGCTTTCTCCGCAGGTCAGGGGCATATTTTCGCCGGCGCTCCGTCATCGTTCCGTCCATTCTCCAACATTCTGGAGGCTGACGGGATAGTCTTCGAGAAGCCTACCGAGGATCTCTTCAGCTACAACAGTCCAATCGGCGCATGTCAGACCTGCGGCGGCTATGGCAAAACTATCGGCATCGACGAGTCCCTTGTCATTCCAAATCAGGCCCTCAGTGTCTATGAAGGGGCGATTGCCTGCTGGCGTGGGGAAGTGATGAAGTATTTCTTCGATCAGCTTGTCGACAATGCCTACAAGTTCGATTTCCCGATCCACAAGCCGTACCGCGAACTGACTCCGGAGCAGAAGGAGCTTCTATGGACTGGAAACGGCTATTTTACAGGCATAAACGACTTTTTCGACTGGGTTCGCAAGAACAAGTACAAAGTACAGTACAACTATATGCTCAACAGGTATTCCGGCAAGACTACCTGTCGTGACTGCGGAGGCTCGCGTCTTCGCAAGGAAGCCCTTTACGTGCGCATTCTGGACAAGAACATCGCCGAGGTGATGGATATGTCCATCAAAGATCTGGTGGAGTTCCTGAGCCGTTTTGAGAATGAGCTGGACCCGTACGACCTCTCGATTGCCGACAGGCCACTGAAGGAGATCCGCCAGCGTCTGGGGTATATGTTGGATGTAGGACTCGGTTATCTGACTCTGAACCGCGCTTCGAATACTTTGAGCGGTGGCGAAAGCCAGAGAATAAATCTGGTGACCTCTCTTGGAAACAACCTAGTGGGCTCGCTGTATATTCTGGATGAACCGAGCATCGGTCTTCATTCTCGTGATACTCAGAGACTTATTGGCGTGCTTAAGAAGCTCCGCGACCTCGGCAACACCGTCGTCGTGGTGGAGCATGATCCGGAGATAATTGCCGCGGCCGACCACCTGATAGATATCGGTCCGTACGCCGGCATCCGCGGCGGCGAAATCGTCTACCAAGGCCCGCCGTTTGCCGCGCTCGGCGCTGACGCGCCTGAGGCCGACCGCTCCATCACATGGCAGTACCTCTCAGGCGCCCGCAAGCAGTATCTTCCTGAGACCAAGCATATTTCGAAGTCATTCATCGAGGTCACAGGTGCCTGCGAAAACAACCTGAAAAACATAGACGTTAAATTCCCGCTCAAGAGTCTCGTCGTCGTGACTGGCGTCAGCGGCAGCGGCAAATCTTCGCTGGTGGGCGACATTCTCTACCCGGCGCTTTACCGTCAGATCAACCAGATGGGAGACCGTCCCGGCGCCTTCCGTTCTCTGGAAGGGGACGTCAACAAGATCTCTGCCGTGGAGTACGTGGACCAGAACCCTATCGGAAAGAGTTCCCGCAGTAA
>JAFSTD010000010.1 GCA_017450655.1 Bacteroidales bacterium
ACTGGAAGAGGACGAAGACGTTCAGAATGTTTTCCACAACATGGAGTTGTAAAGAAACAAAAGAGCGTTGCCTTACCGCGACGCTTTTTTTGAATTAATTAAAGCCAAAACCGCAGACAATGATAACCAAGACAGCTATTTCGAATTTCCAGAAACTGGAAACTCCGCTATTCTATTATGACATGGACCTTCTGAGAGAAACTCTCAGCCTGTTCAAGAAACTTCTCGACAAGTACGGTATCGTGGGACACTATGCGCTTAAAGCAAATGCCAACGACAGAATACTGAAAGCTGTCCTCGATCACGGGATCGGAGCGGAATGCGCTACCGGTAACGAAGTCTCTCTTGCAGTGGCAAGCGGCTTCGCTCCGGAGAACGTCGTCTTTGCGGGTGTGGCCAAGACCGACAAGGAGATTGTCACCGCTCTTAAAGCGGACATCGCCTGCTTCAACTGCGAATCCATTCAGGAAATCCAGGTCATTGACGAGCTTGCAGGCTCACTGGGCAAGAGAGCCCGTATAGCGATCAGGGTAAATCCGAACGTGGATGCGCATACACATAAGTATATTACCACCGGTCTTAAAGAGAACAAGTTCGGCATAAGTCCGTGGGCTTTCGACGAAGTGCTGAAGGTTATCAAGGCTTCCAAGAACATAGATTTCACGGGACTTCACTTCCACGTCGGCTCGCAGATTACCGATATGTCGGTATTCAAAGAGCTGTGTATCAAGGTGAACGTCATCGAGAATTGGTTTGAGGAGAAAGGGGTGAACGTCAAGTCAATCGACCTCGGAGGCGGATTGGGAGTGGATTATGACGATCCTGACAAACATCCGGTTCCTACCTTTGAAGAGTATCTCAAAGTGATTCACGACAACCTGAAAGTCAAGCCTGGACAGATCGTCCGCGTAGAGCCGGGGCGCGCAGTCGTTGCTCAGTGCGGATACCTGATTACCCGCGCCACCTATGTCAAGAATGGCATGGAGAAAAAATTCGTCATTCTCGACGCAGGAATGAACAATCTTATCAGGCCTGCATTGTACGATGCTCACCATAAAGTGGAGAATATTACCTCTGACGGAAAGAAAAGCAGATACGATGTGGTAGGCGCTGTGTGCGAGAGCAGCGACACTTTTGCAGCCAACGCCCTCGTCAACGAAACCAGAAGGGGCGACATATTCGCAATTCATTCTGCAGGCGCCTATGGCCAGGTGATGAATATGCGTTACAATCAGCGGGACTTGGCAAAAGCTTATTATTCAGACGATTTTAATAAATAGACTATACAATTGACACGATATGTTTGAGAATTTAACCGATAGATTAGAGCGTTCGTTCAAGATCATAAAGGGGCAGGGAAGAATTACCGAAATCAACGTTTCGGAGACTCTTAAAGAGGTTAGAAAGGCGTTGCTGGATGCCGACGTGAGCTACAAGCTCGCCAAATCATTCTGTGACGAAGTGAAGCAGAAGGCTCTCGGTCAGAATGTGCTCAATGCCGTAAGACCTGAGCAGATGATGGTCAAGATCGTCCACGACGAACTGGCCGCCCTGATGGGCAGTGAATCTTCAGACATCAATGTCAAAGGGAAGCCCGGCATCGTGCTGGTTTCAGGTCTTCAGGGTTCCGGTAAAACCACTTTCAGCGGTAAGCTGGCAAACAACTGCAAGAGCAAGAGAGGTCTGAAAGTAATGCTTGTGGCCTGTGACGTATACCGACCGGCCGCTATAGACCAGTTGAAGGTCCTTGGAGAGCAGATAGAGGTCTTTGTCTACAGTGAAGACGGTGTAAAGGATCCGGTCGCAATAGCAAAGCGGGCCGTAGATTACGCTAAGAAAGAGGGCTATTCTCTGGTAATCATAGATACTGCAGGTCGTCTGGCCGTCGACAAAGAGATGATGGACGAGATTGCGGCCATAAAGAAGGCTGTCAATCCTACGGAAACTCTTTTCGTAGTCGATGCGATGACAGGTCAGGATGCCGTGGAGACAGCCAAGGCTTTCAACGACGTGCTCGATTTCGACGGAGTAGTTCTCTCCAAGATGGACGGTGATACAAGAGGCGGTGCCGCATTGAGTATCAAGGCCGTAGTAGGCAAACCGATCAAATTCATCAGCTCGGGAGAGAAGATGGAGGCTCTCGACGTATTCTATCCGGAACGTATCGCCGACCGTATTCTCGGTATGGGTGACGTCGTTACTCTGGTGGAAAAGGCTCAGGAGCAGTTTGACGAAGAACAGGCCCGAAAGCTCCATAAGAAACTTGCCAAAGACCAGTTCACCCTCACCGACTTCTTCGACCAGATACAGCAGGTCAAGAAGATGGGTAACATCAAGGACCTTGCATCAATGCTTCCGGGAGTGGGTAAGGCTATCAAGGACGTGGACATCGACAATTCTTCTTTCAAGAGCATCGAGGCTATCATTCAGTCAATGACGGTATATGAAAGGGAGAATCCGGACATGATCAACGGCAGCCGCCGCAAGAGGATAGCTGACGGAAGCGGAACTTCAGTGGTCGAGGTCAACAGACTGCTCAAGCAGTTCGACCAGACCAGAAAAGTGATGAAGAACGTGGCCGGCAGCAATACTGCAAAAATGATTCGTAAAAAACACAGATAATATGGTTTTACTCGACGGAAAATACACATCCGCCGCAATCAAAGAGGGAATTGCGGCTAAAGTCAGAGAAATGAAAGAGGCCGGCAAACCTGTGCCTCACCTCGTTGCGGTACTTGTCGGCAATGACGGCGCCAGCATGACGTACGTGGCCAACAAAGAGGCTGCCTGCGCTCAGGTAGGTTTCAAGTCCACCGTTCTCAGATTCCCCGATACCATTTCGGAGGAACAGCTGTTGGCTGAGGTAGACAAACTCAACAAAGACGCTTCAGTAGACGGTTTTATAGTGCAGCTTCCCCTCCCAAAGCATATCAGCGAGAAGAAGGTCATAGCAGCCATTTCTCCTGATAAAGACGTTGACGGATTCCATATCATCAATGTCGGAAAGCTGACTCAGAGCCTTCCTACATTCGTTTCTGCAACTCCTAAAGGCATCTTATCCCTCCTTGATCAGTACAATGTCGAGACTGCCGGCAAGCACTGCGTGGTAATCGGAAGAAGCAACATCGTAGGACGTCCCATCTCAATTCTCCTCAATCAGAAAGGGTATGACTGCACTGTGACCGTATGCCACAGCAGAAGCAAAAACATCGAGGTCTTTACCCGTATGGCCGACATCATTATCGCTGCCGTGGGTATCCCTGAGTTCGTTACAGGCGATATGGTGAAAGAGGGTGCGATTGTCGTGGACGTGGGAATCACCAGAGTTCCGGACGATACCAAGCCGAAAGGTTACCGCATCGTAGGTGACGTAAAGTTCGACGAGGTCGCTCCAAAGTGCTCCTATATCACTCCGGTTCCCGGGGGAGTAGGACCTATGACAATAGTTTCTCTCCTGCAGAATACTTTGCAGGCAGCGGAAGCGAGAATGTAACGATTAATCCTTTTCCAACAGATTTGGTCTCAGGCGTTTGGTCCTTTCAAGGGACTGCTCGTCCTGCCACGCTTTTATGAGCTTCGGATTGCCGCTGAGCAGTACGTCCGGCACTTTCCATCCATTGAATTCTGCCGGTCTGGTATAGATAGGGGGTGAGAGAAGTCCGTCCTGGAAAGAATCCGACAGGGCTGAGGTCTCGTCACCGATGGCGCCCGGAATGAGGCGGACAACTGCGTCGGTGATAATGGCAGCGGGGATTTCGCCGCCGCTGAGGACATAGTCTCCCACTGATATCTCTCTGGTAATGAGGTGCTCCCGTATTCTCTGATCGATTCCTTTGTAGTGGCCGCAGAGAATGATAATGTTCTCCAGAGTGGAGAGGTGATTCGCGATACCTTGGTTGAGAATCTCTCCGTCAGGAGAGGTGTAGATTACTTCATCATATTCTCTCTGAGCTTTCAGGTCGTTGATCAGGTTGAAAACAGGCTCTATTTTGAGAATCATCCCGGCATCCCCTCCGAAGCCGTAATCGTCTATCTGCTTGTATGCTCCGATGCCGTAGTCGTGAAGGTTGTGGACGACGATTTCAACCAAACCTTTGGTTTTTGCTCTCTGAATGATAGAGTAATTCAGAGGGCTTTCCAGCAAATCGGGTACTGCGGTTAAAATATCTATCCTCATAGTACTGCAAAAGTACTATTATTTCTTTTAATTCATTATATTTGTAGGCTTCAAATAATATTGCCATGAACGAAGATCTTAAAACCATTGCTCCCGAGCAGGAACAAGAGCCGGTAGCTCCTGAGCAAGATGTACTTAACGAAACAGCACCTGTCGTAGAAAACGAACAGGAAGAAATCGATTTATCAAATAAAGGATTGAAGGAATTGCTCGATGTATTCCAGGACCTTCTGGACAAAGGTGACGTTCAGAAGCTCTACAAGTATGCAGAGGGGATAAAGGCTGCCTTTTACAAGACTCTCAAGAAAGAGAAGATGGCGATGGGCTTCCAGACACCTGCCGAGGGCGTGGAGAATCCTGACGGCGAGCAAGTGTCAAACAATCCGTTTGGTGAGTTGGAGAGAGGTTTTAAGGATCTTTTTGGCCAGTACAAAGTTCTCAGAACATCGTATCTTCAGGAGCTTAACAGCAGGAAGGACGAGAACTACAAGATCAAGAGCGAGGTTGTAGAAGAGCTCAAGCTTCTGGTCGAGAACCCGGAGGATCTGAACAAGGCTTATCCGAAGTTCCGTGAGCTCCAGGCTAAGTGGCGTACGGCAGGTGCAGTTCCGGCTCAGAAGGCTGCAGACCTGTATGAGACTTACAGCCACTATGTGGAGATGTTCTACGATTACGTCAAGATCAACCGTGAGTTCCGTGATCTCGATTTCAAGAAGAATCTGGAAGCTAAGCAGTCGCTGTGTGAGAAAGCTGAGCAACTCTCTGAAAGTGAGAATCCTGTGTCAGCATTCCGTACCCTCCAGACACTTCACGAGCAGTGGAAAGAGCTGGGACCCGTTGACAAGGAATACCGTGATTCCATCTGGGAGCGCTTCAGAGCGGCTACCGCTGTAGTCAATAAGAAATATCAGGAATACTTCGATTCTCAGAAAGAAGTCCACAAACAGAATCTCGAGGCTAAAATTGCTCTCTGTGAGAGAGTTGAGGCTATCGCTTCTTCTGAAGTCAAAGATTCAAATACCTGGAATCAGCTCTCCAAGGAGGTTGAGAGTATCCAGAAAGAGTGGCGTACCATAGGCTTCGCATCCAAGAAGGAGAATCAGAAGGTTTACGACCGCTTCCGTGCGGCTTGCGACAAGTTCTATGCAATGAAGCGTGACTTCTATTCTGATTTCAAGAATCAGATGCAGGAGAATCTGGACAAGAAACTTGCCCTTTGCGAGCAGGCTGAGGCCGTTATGAACAGCGAAGATTGGAAGGCAACTTCAGACTTGCTGATCGATCTCCAGAAACAGTGGAAGGAGATAGGTCCTGTAAGCCGCAAGAAATCAGAGCAGATTTGGAAGAGATTCCGCGCTGCCTGCGACACATTCTTCGACAACAGGGACAAGAAATCGGGTGGCAAGGACAATTCTTTCGCAGAGAACCTGGTAGCCAAGAATACTCTTATAGCAGATATCAATGCATACGAGCTTTCAGCTGACGAGCAGGAGAATGCGGATGCCCTCAAAGCTTTCCAGGATCGTTGGGCCTCAATCGGATTCGTTCCTTTCAAGGAGAAAGAAGCAACTCAAAAAGCATACAACAAAGTTCTGGCAGATAAATTCGGAGTTACCCATACCGGGAAGAAACGCTCTTCTGAAGGACGTGGCCGTCAGACAAGTTCAAAACCTCAGTCAGAGAAAGAACGTCTTATCGCCAAGTACATCAAGATGGAGCAGGATATCGCAACATGGGAGAACAACATGGGATTCTTCTCTAAATCCAAGAATACTGATGCGTTGCTGGCAGATCAGTCAGTACAGATTGAGGCTGCTAAAGCTGAACTGGCTCAATTGGCAGAAAAAATCAAATCCCTTGAAAAGCAAGAAGAAGAGTAATGAACAAACAGAGTGTAATCGGATTTGCGCTGATAGGTGTGATCCTACTGCTATTCAGCTGGTATAATTCTAAGCAACTTCAGAAACAACAACAGATCAGATACGTCCAGGATTCCATAGCCGCAGCTCAGGCGATGGAATTGGCTGAGACTTTGGTCGATTCCCTGTATACTGACGAGACGGCTCCTGCAGGTGACGAAGAAGTTCCTTTCTTCAAAAGCGATATGCTGAACGAGGCTTTCGCCGGTGAGAATCAGACTCAGGTGTCATACCTGGAGAATGATCTCCTGAGGGTCGGCATTACCAACAAAGGCGCCCAGCCTTGCGAGGTCCTTGTCAAAAACTACTACAAGTATGACAGCACCGCCCTGGTTTTGCTTGATGCTTCCAATTCATTTGACATTGAGCTGGATGCAGGTCAGTATGTAAACACCTCAGACTTTTATTTCAGGACTGTTTCCGTCACTGACGAGAGCCTGGTGTACAGACTCTATTTCGACGAGAATTCTTACCTGGAAGAGATATATGCCTTGGCTCCAAATAGTTACAAGCTTGATTTCACCGTTCACTTCGTGGGTATGAACGAGCTTATCCCGAAGACTTCCGGTTATTTCGGTGTCTCATGGAACATGAACGTTCCACGTCTGGAGAAAGGCTACGACAATGAGAAAAATTATTCTACGGTAGTGTATTGCTATCAGGGAGCACAGGATATCAAGCAGTTCCAGTTCCGCAAGAAGACAAGCGATTCGGAGTCTCTTGCAGGCCAGACCTCATGGGTGGCTTACAAGCAGCAGTTCTTCTCTGCAATCCTTCTTGCAGAGGATTCATTCGACTCCGGCACCGTGTCGGCAAGCATATATCCGGAGACAAATCCTGACAGGTATTTGCTCAATGCTGATGCTCAGCTGCACGTTCTTTACGGCGACGTGACACCTGATTTCTCGAAGAATTTCAGCTATTACTTCGTTCCTAACCACTATCCAACGCTGAAGAGCTACGATAACCATTTCGACAAGCTCATCCCGATGGGAGGCTGGCTTGTAGGCTCCATCAACAAGTACGTGATTATCCCGCTGTTCAACTGGCTGAGCAAATTCTTCTCGAACTACGGTATCATAATTCTGATGATGACACTCATCATCAAGATTGTGATTTCACCGCTTACCCTGAGGTCTTATATGTCATCTGCAAAGATGAAAGTCCTTAAACCTGAGATAGATAAGATTAACGCCAAGTATTCCAAGGAATCGGATGCAATGAAGCGTCAGCAGGCCACTATGGACCTGTACAAGAAGACCGGAGTGAGCATGTTCGGAGGCTGTCTGCCTATATTGCTGCAGTTCCCGATTCTCTATGCAATGTTCCGTTTCTTCCCTTCATCTTTCGAGCTCCGTCAGCAGGGATTCCTCTGGGCCAAAGACTTGAGTGGATACGATTCGATACTTGATTTGGGATTCAACATTCCTCTGTACGGTGACCATATTTCGCTCTTCGCGCTGTTGATGGGTATCAGTATGTGGTTCTATTCTAAGATGACTTTGGACACCATGGATACCAGCGGCCAGATGGCTGGAATGAAATTCATGCAGCTCTGGTTTATGCCTATCTTCATGGTTGTGCTTTGTAACAACTTCTCAGCGGGTCTGAGTTACTACTATATGTTGTCAAACCTCTTCACAATCGCCCAGAACGTGGTTATCCGCAAGTGGTTCGTGGATGAAGAGAAGCTGTACGCCCAGCTTAAATCCAAAGCCGATTCAAACGCCCCTGTCAAGAAGTCCAAGTTCCAGCAGCGTCTGGAGGAGGCTCAGAGAATTCAGCAGGAGCAAATGAGGCAGCAAAAACGAAAGTAATATGAGTCTTATTGCTGAGAATATCAGACATTATAGAAACGAGCTGCCATCAAACGTAAAATTGGTGGCAGTTTCTAAATTCAAACCTGTCGAGGATTTGATGGAGGCCTATAATGCTGGTCAGCGTGTTTTCGGCGAAAACAGGCCCGTAGAATTCGCCGACAAAGTCAAGGCGCTGCCCTCTGATATAGAATGGCATTTCATAGGCCATCTTCAGACCAACAAGCTCAAATTCGTTGTCCCTTACGCCTCTCTGATTCAATCCATTGATTCGGAGCATCTGCTGGCGGCTGTTGACCGCTATGCCGGTTCAATCGGAAAGAAGGTCAATATTCTCCTTGAAATTCATATCGCTCAGGAGGAGGCAAAACAGGGCTTCAACGATGACGAAGTTCTCGACCTTGCGGCCAGGATCTCCGATTTCAAGAACGTTGAACTGAGAGGAATTATGGCTATGGCAAGCTTTGTGGACGATATGGATCAGGTTCGCAGAGAATTTCAACATGCTGCCTCGGTTGCAGCCCGGGTAGCCGAAATTGCATCGATAAAGAATCCGGAGCTCTCCATCGGAATGACCGGAGACTACAGAATCGCATTGGAATGCGGCGCCACCATGGTACGTATCGGCACCGCCATCTTCGGCGCCCGCCAGTAGGCCGTTTTTCTCTTTTACATTTTATTGCTTGATGCAGGTTCCGCTTCGCTCCATCCCTCCCAGCGTATCCTGCGTCATTGATGCTCAATAACTTGTCTCCGCAGGGTCCCTCCCTCTCACTCCCGAGGGCGGAAAGCCTGCCTTACGCAATAAATTGTAAAAAAAAACCGGCCATGAGGACCGGTTCTTTTTCAGTCGAAGGTATCAATTAACCGTTAACTTTTGCCATGTGAGCGATAAGCTCGAGAACTTTGTTAGAGTAACCGATTTCGTTATCGTACCATGAGATAACCTTAACGAAAGTATCAGTCAAAGCGATACCGGCAGCAGCGTCGAAGATTGAAGTAAGTGTGCAACCAAGGAAGTCGCTTGATACAACTGCATCTTCAGTGTAACCGAGAACGCCTTTGAGCTCATTCTCTGAAGCTCTCTTCATCTCAGC
>JAFSTD010000011.1 GCA_017450655.1 Bacteroidales bacterium
CCGTTCATCCAGTATACTCACGCCCGTATCAAATCTATCTTGAGAAAGGCGGCCGGGCAGAACATTGTACCTTCGCTGGAAGGCACCGGTTTGCTGGCGAAAGAAGAAGAGATCATCAAGATCCTGGGCGCTTTCCCTGACAAGGTGGCCGAAGCAGGCGGAGCGCATTCTCCGGCTCTGATAGCTAATTACGCATACGACCTTGCAAAAGAATTCAACCAGTACTATCACGACGTTTCAATCTTGAAAGAGCCTGATCCTCAGACCAAGGCTCGCAGACTTATGTTGATCGACGTGATTGCGAAAGTATTGGTTAAGGCGATGGATATTCTGGGAATCAGTCTCCCTGAAAGGATGTAAGATGTTCTCTATACCCACCACCAGAAAAGAGATGGATTCCCTTGGCTGGGACGCTGCTGACGTGATTCTGTTCACGGGGGACGCGTACATAGACCATCCTTCTTTCGGTGCTGCGGTAATATCCAGAACCCTTGAAGCACGAGGTTATAAAGTTGCTGTGGTTCCACAACCGAATTGGCGCGATGACTTGCGGGATTTCCGCAAGTTAGGTGCGCCAAAACTTTTTTTTGCAGTCACCTCCGGAGCGATGGATTCAATGGTGAATCACTACACCGCTTCCAAACGTCTCCGCAGCAATGACGCATACACTCCGGAGGGAAGATTCGGTTACAGACCGGATTATGCAGTTAAGGTTTATTCCAACATTATCAAGGACCTGTATCCTGACGTTCCCCTGGTGATAGGTGGTATAGAGGCCTCTCTTCGCAGGCTTACCCACTACGATTACTGGTCTGATTCTCTGAAACCTTCCATCCTTATAGACAGCCGAGCAGACTGGCTGGTGTACGGAATGGGGGAGAGACCGATGGTGGCTCTCGCCGACGCAATCAAAGCAGGCGCTACCAAAGAACAGATCATGGGCATTCCTCAAATCGGATACTGCTCCGATATGATGCCTGACGACGATTTTTTCGACTTGCATTCCTACGAAGACTGTAAGAGGAACAAGATAGCTTTTGCCCAGAATTTCAATATCATAGAGAGAGAAGCCAATGTGCTGAATCCTATGAAGCTTGTAGAGCAGGTGGGTGACAAGTATGTCTGCATCAATCCGCCTTATCCTCCGGCAACCGAGGAGGAAATGGATGATATATACGCTCTTCCTTACACCAAAATGCCGCACCCAAGGTATAAAGGAAAGCGAATCCCTGCCTACGATATGATTAAGTTCTCCATTACGACTCACAGGGGTTGTTTCGGAGGGTGCAATTTCTGCACTATTGCCGCTCATCAGGGCAAATTCATTCAGTCCAGATCGGTCCAATCCATTGTCAGTGAAGCTGAAAAGCTCAAGAATCTTCCCGATTTTAAGGGCAATATCTCAGACCTGGGCGCACCTACTGCCAATATGTACAAGATGGGGGGAAAGAATAAGGAGATATGCGCCAAGTGCAGCAGACAGTCTTGTCTTTTCCCGAGAATGTGCAAGAATCTGGACAATTCTCACGCCGCCCTTCTGGATCTGTATGATCAGGTTTCAAAAGTTGAAGGGATTAGAAACGCCTATATCGGCAGCGGCATACGTTACGACCTTTTCCTGAATAAGGACGGCTACATTGACGACACCTCTAAGGCATATCTGGAGACTCTCATTAAAGACCATACCAGCGGCCGTCTGAAAGTAGCCCCTGAACATACTCAGGACAATGTCCTGGCAGCTATGGGAAAACCTTCGTTCCGTCTTTTCGAAATCCTTCGGGATAAGTTTGACCAGATTGTCAAGGCAAACGGCTTGAAGTATCAGCTCGTTCCTTATTTTATTTCAGGTCACCCGGGGTGCGGTATGAGGGATATGGAGGCTCTCTCCAAAAAACAGAAACTTAGAGGTCTGTACATGGAACAGGTTCAGGATTTTACTCCGACCCCTATGACGGTTTCTTCCGTAATGTACTATACCGGCCTAGATCCCAAAACTCTCAAGACCCTTTTCGTCGAAAGAAATATTGAAAAGAAAAGGAGACAAAAATCTTTCTTTTTTAATTAATAATGTCTATTATTGTGTCGTAAACGAAACAATGAAATGGCAGTAAAATTACCAGACAAAAAAAGGGCGGTTGTAAGCTACGAGAATATGAATCCCGAGCTTGCCGAGGCATTTGAAGAGAAGTATCCTCGTGGATATGCAGATTATATGGGTGATATATTCAAGGTGGATAAAGCAGACGGTACTTTCTTCCATGCAGTTTCCGTAGAACTCCCCGATGCGATTTACCTCGTGAAGATTAAAGTCAAGACAGATAATTACGACGATGTAGAGAATGACTTCTTCAAAGACTCCAACGAAGAACCTGAAAGCGATGAAGGAGGAGAATTCCCTGATAATGAAGAGGGAGAATTCCCGGAGGAAGTTGAGGAGCAGGGAGAAGATTCCGGCGAAGAATAATCAGAATTAATTGATAAAAAAGTTTTTTAATAAGTTTGTAAATGCGCTTGGCAATATGTCTGAGCGCAATTTGCTTTTGTTACTGGCATTGGTCATCGGTGTCAGCTGTGGCTTTGCTGCAGTAATTCTGAAGAAACTCATTCTCTGGATAAGTTCGTTTCTGGTCGGTGGAATTGTCGCAAAGACGGGCCCCTGGATGTATGTACTCCTTCCCGGTATCGGAATGCTGCTCTCTTTGCTGACAGTCAAATATCTGGTTAAGGACAATATCAGTCACGGAGTGACGAAGGTGTTGCTTGCAATCTCCAGAAATGACTCCAGAATAAAGAAACACAATTGCTGGTCCTCTCTTCTGACCAGTGCGCTGACGATAGGTTTCGGAGGCTCTGTAGGAGCCGAGGCGCCTATAGTCTATACCGGAGCGGCTATCGGTTCCAACCTGGCCAGAGCCCTGAGACTTCCATACAGGCAGATGACCCTGGCGCTGGGATGCGGTGCCGCTGCTGCCGTTGCTGCAATTTTCAAGGCTCCTCTTGCCGGAATCCTGTTCACGCTGGAGGTTCTGCTGTTCAATATGTCAAGCACCTCCATTCTCCCATTGTTGGTGTCAAGTGTTTCGGCAACAATAGTTTCATATGCTTTCCTCGGACGGGAACCTTTCTTCCCGGGCTCATTCAGCGTATTCTCTATGTCGGACATTCCGTACTACATCCTTCTGGGATTATTCTGTGGAATCGTTTCCATCTACTTCATAAGATCTACGCTCTTGCTGGAAGACAGAATGAACAAGTCGTCCGGCGTCTTCATGAAGTGGGGCGGATGCGCCTTGATGCTCGGTCTTTTAATCTTCATGTTCCCTCCACTTTTCGGAGAAGGATATGAGTCAATGTCACATTTGCTCAACGGACAGACGTTAGACATTGCCGGCGGTCTGGTAGGAGGATGGTTTGCCGGCAATAAATGGCTGATACTGTTGTATTTCTTCCTGATAATGCTTCTCAAGGTCTTTGCGACGGCATTCACCAATGCCGGAGGAGGAGTGGGAGGTACTTTCGGTCCGACATTGATTACCGGCGCTCTCGCAGGCTTTGTGATTGCAAGACTTCTAAACAATTTCTCTTTCGTAGCTCTCCCCGAGGCGAATTTCGTGCTTGTGGGAATGGCCGGACTGATGGCGGGAGTTATGCAGGCACCGTTGACGGCAATCTTCCTGATAGCCGAAATAACGGGTGGTTACACACTGCTTTTCCCTCTGATCATTACCTCCGTAATATCCTATGGCGCAACGAGAACTGTTGAGAAATTCTCCATCTATTCTAAACGTATTGCTGCCCAGGGCGACCTTTTGACCCATGACAGTGACCAGGCGGTCCTTACCCTCTTGAAAACGACGGACTTGATAGAGAATAACTTCATACCAGTCCAGCCGCTGCAGTCACTCGGAGATTTGGTCGGAGTCGTGGCTAAATCCACAAGAAATCTTTTCCCTGTCGTGGACGAAGAGAACGTGTTTCAAGGAATCGTTCTTCTGGACGATATCAGGGAGTTTATGTTTGATACAAGTCTGTACGATTCGAAATTTGTTTATAACTTTATGTCGCAGCCTGCCCAGACGGTCCTCAGTACCGAGAAGATGGACAGCGTGATGCATAAATTCGAGAAATCCGAGGCATGGAGCCTTCCTGTACTTGACGAAGAGAGTCATTACTTAGGATTCGTATCCAAGTCAAAGATATTCTCTGCATACAGAGAACAGTTGCAGCAAGTTTCAAATGAATAACATTTACATAGATTTTATTGCCGCCAAGATGCAAGTCGCTTCCTGGCGCGTGTCTCATTGTATCGAGCTGTTCGAAGAAGGAGCTACAATTCCGTTTATCAGTCGCTACAGGAAAGAACGCACCGGTGCTTTGGATGAGATGCAAGTTGCTGAGATCAAGCACTATCACCTCTATTTCGACGAACTGGAAAAGCGCAAGGCCACCATCTTGAAAAGCATTTCAGAGCAGGGGAAACTCACTGAAGAATTACAGAACTCTATAGAGTCTCAGGTGGATGCCCAGGCTCTGGAGGATATTTATCTTCCATACAAACCTAAGAAGAGGACCCGGGCGATGATTGCCAGGGAGAAGGGACTGGAACCCCTTGCAGATGCCATTCTAAAAGCTGAGATTTCCGATGCTGAAGAATTTGCAGCCAGATTCAAGAGTGATAAGGTTGCATCGGTGGAGGAGGCTCTTGAAGGGGCAAGAGACATCATAGCGGAACGGGTAAGCGAGATTCCTCAGGTGAGGTCTCAATTGAGGGATCTGTATACTAAGTGGGGGACGATATCCTCTCATTTGGTCAAAGGGAAAGACGAGGACGAACAGGCTGCAAAATATCGCAATTATTTTGACTTCTCCGAGAGACTGGACAAGATCCCTCCTCACAGACTCCTGGCTATTCTGCGCGCCTCAAATGAGGGGGTACTGAGCCTTAAGATAGATGTTAATGAGAATCACGCGATAGAGAGAATCACAAACAGGACATATCCCGACAGAAGGGCTTCAGCTTCGGTGAAAAGACAACTTGATGACGCCATTTATGATTCTTACAAACGGCTTCTTCACCCTTCCATAGAGAATGAATCCCTGAAGATTGCAAAAGAGAAAGCGGACGTAGAGTCAATCAGGGTGTTCGGAGAGAATCTCCGGCAGCTGCTGTTGGCCCCTCCGGTGGGGCAGAAGCGTACCATGGCCCTCGATCCTGGCTTCAGAACCGGTTGTAAGCTGGTTTGTCTGGATGCTCAGGGCAACTTGCTCTGCAACGATACCATCTATCCGCATCCTCCTGTGAACGAGAGGATTGCTTCTATGAATAAGGTTCTGGACCTTGTGGACAAATACAAGATAGAAGTTATCGCCATCGGCAACGGTACGGCCGGACGTGAGACGGAGAATTTCATCAAGAGAATAGGGCTGCCCGAGTTCGTTCAGATATTTTCGGTTTCTGAAGACGGAGCGTCCATCTACTCTGCTTCTCCCGTCGCAATAGAGGAGTTTCCGGAGTACGACGTTACCGTAAGGGGTGCAGTGTCTATCGGACGACGCCTTATGGACCCTCTTGCAGAGCTGGTCAAGATAGACCCGAAATCCATCGGTGTCGGTCAGTATCAGCATGACGTGGATCA